>CAVBAM010000094.1:0-6011 GCA_963593315.1 Candidatus Methanomethylophilaceae archaeon
TACTTGGTCGCGTATCCGTCCGGGTTGGTGGACTGCCAGCGCCAGCTGTCAGCGCACATGCGGTCCAGGTCGTACTGCGCAGTCCAGCCCAGTTCGTCTGCGGCCTTGTTGCAGGCTGCGTAGTTCGTGGCGATATCGCCCGCGCGGCGGGGCTTCACCTCGTAGGGAATCTCATGCCCGCAGGCCTTTTCGAAGGCGTGCACGACGTCGAGCACGCTCGACCCCTTGCCGGTGCCCAGGTTGAAGATGCCCACGCCGCGGCGGCTGCCGTCCTCGGCCGCCTCGCCGGCAATCGACCCGATGCCGATGGCCTTGCCCGTGCCGACCTTGCCGCCCATCCAATTCAGCGCTGCGACATGGCCGCGCGCCAGGTCGACGACGTGGATGTAGTCGCGCACGCCCGTGCCGTCGGGGGTGGGGTAGTCGTCACCGAACACGCCGACGCAGGCGAGCTTGCCGACGGCCACCTGCGCGACGTAGGGCAGCAGGTTGTTCGGAATTCCCTTGGGGTCTTCGCCGATAAGGCCGCTTTCATGGGCGCCGATGGGGTTGAAGTAACGCAGCAGCACGACGTTCCACTCGTTGTCGCCCACGTACAGGTCGCTGAGCACCTGCTCGAGCATGCTCTTCGTCCAGCCATAGGGGTTGGTGCAGTCGTGCTTGGGGCACTCCTCGGTGATCGGGATGAACTCGGGTTCGCCATAGACGGTTGCCGAGCTGGAGAACACGATGTTCTTCACGTCGTGGGCACGCGCGACGTCGCACAGTACCAACGTGCCGGCAATATTGTTCCAGTAGTACTCGAGCGGCTTCTGCACGCTTTCGCCAACGGCCTTGAAGCCGGCGAAGTGGATGATCGCATCGATGTCGTTTTCCTCGAAGATGCCGCTCAGGGCGGCACGGTCGAGGATATTCGCCTTGTAGAAGCGAAGTTGGGCGTCGTCGGCGGAAAGTCCGCAGATGGTTCGGATGCGCTCGACGGCGACCTCGCTCGAGTTGCTCAGGTCGTCGACGATGACCACGCGGTAGCCGTTCTGGATCAGCTCCACGCACGTGTGGCTGCCGATGAATCCGGCGCCTCCGGTGACCAGGATGGTCAGCTCATCATGTTCCTTGGCGAGTCCCTTGTTAGCCATGAGGGTTCCTTCCCGGGAGTGTTCGGTTGATTTGCGCGATGCGCGAGGGCACCGCATGCGCCCCATGGTAACAGCATGCCTCGTCAGCGGCCGTAAAGATTGCGAAAGGAACACGCCGCTAGACCCTTGGCGGACCCGCGTTTAGCTGCCGTTCTGCGCTTGTTGCGTCGAATGCCTCGTTGGTTGCGTCAGGGTCCGCGAACCCGCCGCTGCGCCGCAGCAGGATGGGACTCCGGTTCGTCCTCCGAGAAAAATGCGCTGAATTTCAAAGATTATCCTTGACGGAGAATAAGCGCTCGGGTAAAGTATTCCCCGTCAGAGATAACGTCCCTCAGTTATTTCTCCTCGTTTCACTCGTCCGACCAAAGGCCGCATCCCCCGCGGCCTTTGGTCGTATAAGGGCGAGAATAAAAGAGCCGCCCGACATCCCCCGTCTGGCGGCTTTCTTGTTGTTGCCGACTCACGCTTTGCCTAATGACCTGCGGTTTCGGTTGCTCGGGCTGCCGGCTTTGGGCCGTGTCGCTTGCGGCATCTATGCACCGAACTTCGGTAGTTTCTTCAGGAGCGCCCATGCAATCTGCTTGTCCGCATCGCTTTCCAGCAGTTCTTCGAAATCGAGGAAGGCGACGCAGGTGCGACCGAGCAGTCGTGTTGGCTTGCCCGACGGCACGCTGCACTTGTACGCCTGCCCCAAAAGCGCCGCTGCCTTCCCGTCGGTAGCCACGATGCAGATGGGGTCGATTCCCTCGACAAGCACGAAGAGGGCGTTTTCCTCCAGATCGCAGACGGTGGCGAATGTGCAAACTCCCTCACCGTACCCAAGCGCCCTCGCGGAACTTTCCAGCGCGTCCCGCGCCTTAACGCCTAGCGCTCCCGCGCCGACGCAAAGCACGAGCCCCGCCCGCGCGCCGGACAGGTGCTCCGCGAATAATTCCCAGGTTTCATCGAGCGCGACCTCGTATTTGTTACTACTCATCGATTTTTTCACACTCGCTCTTGAAGTTGAATGACCATCGCCGTATAACTCATGATAGCAATAACGGCGATATGCGGCGTGCGGGTTTTCCGCAGCGCGGCGCAATGCCTGAAGATCGAGGGAAAGAGGAAAGCCATGTGCACCAACGGTATCAACACGGGTCAATTCGAGATGATGATCGAGCAGATCGACGACCATCTGAAGCTCGAGCGCCGCTGGGCCCACACGCTCGGCCACAAGGCCGGGGATGCCGGTTACGCGACGGTCTCCGAAAAGCTGCACGAGGCGCAGGCGCTGATCGACGACGTGCGCGCGTTGCTCGATGAGGCCAAGGACGCGCTCGAGGACGATGCGCAGGCGGCTGGCGGCGTGACCGTGGAATTGGTGTAGCGGGCGCTTATGAGCAACGGCCTTATGAGGTTCTCGGTCGCCATGCCCGAGGACCTGCTTGCGAGGTTCGACGAGCTGGTCGCGCGGCGCGGCTTGGCGAAAAACCGCAGCGAGGTGGTGCGCGATTTGGTGCGCGACGCCTTGGTCGAGGATGATTGCGCCGTGCCCGGCCAGGAAGTCGCGGGCACGCTCACCATCGTCTTCGACCACCATGCGGGCGACTTGCAGGAAAAGCTGCACGCCATCCAGCACGATTATTTCTGCAACATCGTCTCGACCATGCACGTGCACCTCGATGCGCATATGTGCTTGGAAATCATCGTCCTTCGCGGCGAAACGGGGCTGGTGCAGAGTGTTGCGAATCTCATTCTGGGCACGAAAGGCGTGCAGAACGGGAAACTGGTGTTGACGACGACGCAACCGTCAGCGTAGACGGTTTGTGAGGAGGATTTTCGTGGACGAAACGGTGATGCTCGGGCACGGCAGCGGCGGAACCATGATGAAGAGAATCATCGACGAGGTGTTCTTAGCGGCCTATGCGGGCGATGAATTGCTGCGCGGCGACGACGCGGCCGTGCTCCCGGCTCCCGGTGCGGGCGAGCGCCTCGCCTTCTCGACCGACAGCTTCGTGGTGACGCCCCATTTCTTCCCGGGCGGCGACATCGGGCGCCTTGCCGTGTGCGGCACGGTCAACGATGTGGCGACCAGCGGAGCCAAGCCGCTCTATCTCAGCTGCGGCTTCATTCTCGAGGAAGGCTTTCCTGTCGAAGACCTCAAGCGAATCTGCGCCAGCATGGCCGAGGTCGCGCGCGAAGCGGGGGTGCGCCTGGTCACGGGCGACACCAAGGTGGTCAATCGCGGGCACGGCGACGGCGTATACATCAACACGGCGGGCGTAGGCGTGTTGCCTGAAGGGGTGAACCTCGGCGGAGCCCAGTGCCGCCCTGGCGATAAAGTCCTGGTCAGCGGAACCTTGGGCGATCATGGTATCACCATCATGAGCTGCCGCGAGTCCCTTTCGTTCAAGGCCGACCTGCAAAGCGACGCCGCTCCGCTGAATCACCTCATTGCCGAGGTCATGGCCGCGGCTCCCGGCGTGCGCTGCTTCCGCGACCCAACGCGCGGCGGCCTTGCTTCGACGCTCAACGAGCTGGCCGCGCAGTCGGGTACCGACATCACGGTCGACGAGGACGCAGTTCCGGTGAAGCCGGCGGTGCAGGGTGCGTGCGACATGCTCGGATACGATGTGCTGCAGGTGGCCAACGAGGGCAAGATGGTGTGCGTGGTCGCCCCCGAGGACGCCGATGCGGCCCTGACGGCCATGCGCGCAAACCCGTACGGCACCGATGCAGCCATCGTCGGCGAGGTTTCCCCGATGCGCCCCGAGCGCGGTTCGAAGGTGTTCCTGCGCACGGCGTTCGGCGGTACGCGCATCCTGGATATGCTGGTGGGCGAGCAGTTGCCGCGTATTTGCTAGCGTTTGCCGCGCTATTCGGCGCGTTCGCGCATGTGCTCGACCGCTCCTCGAAGCGGCTCTCGGTATTTCGTTGATTGGTCTTGCAATCGACTTCTTTAGTGGTATTGTGCGGGCATTGCTTAATTGGGGTAGAACCCGGTAGCGTTTTTCGCCGGGCTATAAGACGAGAAGGAGTTACCATGGCTCATCCGGTTATCGAGACTGACGAGTGCATCGGCTGCGGCATCTGCGTTGACGCGTGCCCGCAGGAGGTCCTGGAAGTGAACGGCGGCGTTGTCGAGGCCGTGAACGAGGAGAACTGCATCGCTTGCGGCGACTGCGTCGAGGAGTGCCCCATGGGCGCGATCCCCGAGGTCGTCGAGGAGTAAGCTCGGTCGCGAACAAGCATCGCAACTGAAACGGGCCCCTTACCTATATATAGGTAAGGGGCCCGTTTTGCATCTGGGCGAGTCTCGCCGTCCTCGCCGAGCGAATAGCGGCATCTGAGCGACCTTGACTTAGATATTTTGCCCTCTGCAGAAGATGGATGAAGGGCGGAGAAGGGCCTTTCAGCTCAATCTGATTTCACTTTTGAATACGGTTTCCCCTGGTCATGGTCGTGTTCGAATCGATTCTTACACCTTAGAACATCCGCGTTAACAAAACGTAACCTTTAATTTCGTATATAACTTGACAGTCGGGGACTTAGATTTTATATTTGGATGCGTTGGAAAAACGCTAAGCCGTCTTGGCATAGCATCCAGCGCATACCGTTTGGTTACATAACTCCAAGTGAGAGGAAGCAATACAATGGGTAAGATTCTGGGCATCGACCTCGGCACCACCAATTCCGCCATGGCGGTTATGGAAGGCTCCGAGCCGGAGATCCTCGTCAACGCCGAAGGCGACCGTACGACGCCTTCCGTCGAGGGCTTCCGCAAGGACGGCGAGCGCGTGGTCGGCAAGGCCGCGAAGAACCAGGCCGTCACCAACCCGGAGAACACCGTCTCGTCCGTCAAGCGCTTCATCGGCCGTTCGTTCTCCGAGTCTTCTGACGAGCAGAGCAAGGTCAGCTACAAGGTGAAGGCCGGCAAGGACGGCCGCACCGTCGTGGACATCGAGGGCAAGGACTACACGCCCGAGGAAATTTCCGCCATGGTTCTGCAGAAGCTGAAGAACGACGCGGAGAAGCAGGTCGGCTCGCCCATCACGCAGGCCGTCATCACCGTCCCGGCATACTTCAACGACGCTCAGCGCCAGGCCACCAAGGACGCCGGCAAGATCGCCGGTCTCGAGGTTCTGCGCATTATCAACGAGCCGACGGCCGCTGCTCTGGCTTACGGCCTGGACAAGACCAACAAGGACCAGAAGATCCTCGTGTTCGACCTCGGCGGCGGCACCTTCGACGTCTCCATCCTCGAGCTCGGTGATGGCGTCTTCGAGGTTGCGGCCACCGCAGGCGACAACCATCTGGGCGGCGACGACTGGGATCACCGCGTGATCGACTGGCTGGCCGACAAGTTCGCCAAGGACAATGGCGGCATCGATCTGCGCAAGGACAAGATGGCGCTGCAGCGTTTGAAGGAAGCTGCCGAAAAGGCGAAGATGGAGCTGTCGAGCACCACGCAGGCCAACATCAACCTGCCCTTCATCACCGCCGACGCCACCGGCCCGAAGCATCTGGACTATACGCTGACCCGTGCGGAGTTCGAGTCCGTCACCAAGGATCTGCTCGACCGCTGCCGTAAGCCCGTCGAGCAGGCGCTGCGCGATGCCGGTCTTTCCCAGGGCGAAATCGACGAGGTAATCCTTGTCGGCGGCTCCACGCGTATGCCCGCCGTGCAGGAACTGGTCAAGCGCATGACCGGCAAGCAGCCCAACATGTCCGTGAACCCCGACGAGGTCGTGGCTATGGGCGCGGCCGTTCAGGGCGGCGTGCTTTCCGGCGACGTCGAAGGCATCCTGTTGCTCGACGTCACGCCCCTGTCCCTCGGCGTTGAGACCATGGGCGGCGTCATGACCAAGATGATCGACCGCAACACCACCATCCCGA
>CAVBAM010000095.1:0-5992 GCA_963593315.1 Candidatus Methanomethylophilaceae archaeon
GGATAAAGCCTGATGGATGGTAGAGTTGACCTTCTTTTAACGTATGGGCGCGGAAGATACTTTGCGGGCTTCGCCGACGGGTTCGCAAATCTGCGCGTCCGCAACGTTCGCTTTGCGCTATACCGCGGAATCGGTGCCGCAGATATCGGGCACGGTGATACCTCGGCATCGATATAAAGTGACATCGCGCGCCTTGTTCGCCCGCCGTCGCCGTGGTTTTATGGAACGCGTCAAAAATGCGCCGGGAGCGCGGCTGCGCCAAGCAGCTTGCGCCGCCGGTACCGAAGAACCCGAGGAGCACACAACCCATGGCCAAGAAGAACATCCCCTACGATCAGAAGTACTACGATCCCGAGATCGAGACCATGCCGCGCGCCGAGCTTGAGCAGCTGCAGCTTGGCCGCCTGAAGGAAATGATCGCCTACGCCTACGAGAACGCCCCGTACTACAAGCGCAGCTTCGATGAGGCCGGCGTTACGCCCGCCGACATCGAAACGCTTGCCGACATCGAGAAGTTCCCGTTCATCAACAAAGCCACCGAGCGCGCCACGCAGCATGTGGGCAGCTTCTTCGGCGAGCTGTGCACCGTGCCCGAGGACGACGTCATCTTCATGGCCACCTCCTCCGGCTCCACCGGCGTGCCCACCGTCAGCCCCTTCACGCAGGAGGATTTCGACCTGTGGCAGGACACCGAGGCCCGTCTGTTCTGGCAGGCCGGCATGCGCCCGAACGACCGCTACGTGCACGGCCTGAACTTCGCGCTGTACGTCGGCGGCCCCGACGTCATCGGCGCTCAGCGCCTCGGCGCGCTTGCCATCTGGGCCGGCGCCATCCCGTCTGACCGCCTGATGTTCGTGCTGCAGCAGTATCAGCCGACTGTCATCTGGACGAGCCCTTCGTACGCTTGGACGCTCGGTCAGAAGGCCAAGGAAAAGGGCCTCGACCCGCGCACCGACTTCAACATCCACACCATCATCGTTGCCGGCGAGCCCGGCGGCTCCATCGCCTCCACCCGCGAGGCCATCGAGGAGCTGTGGGGTGCCAAGGTCGTCGACTTCTTCGGCCTGTCCGACATCTACGGCGCCTGCGCGGCCATGTGCGAGGCGAAGGACGGCCTGCATATCGTTGAGGACCAGATCCTCGTTGAAACCGTCGACCCCGTAACCGGCGAGGTGCTTGCGCCCGGCTCGGTCGGCGAGCTCACCTACACGACGCTCATGAAGAAGGCCCGCCCGATGATCCGCTTCCGCTCCGGCGACATCGGCTACGTCTCCACCGAGAAGTGCTCTTGCGGGCGCACCCACGCGCGCATCCACGTGACCGGTCGCAAGGACGAGATGTTCATCGTCGGCGCCGTCAACGTGTTCCCCTCCGACGTGGAATACGTCGTGCGCAAGGAGGAGGGACTCACCGGCGAATACTCCATCCGCGTCTACGACGAGAACTTCTCCACCCGCTACGAGGTGTCGGTCGAGCGCGCGCTGGGCTCCGACGAGCCGTACGACCAGGTCGCCAAGCGCGTCGAGAAGGCCCTGAAGGCGCACACCGGCGTGCGCCCGGCGAAGGTCATCGTCTTCGACGCCGACAAGCTGGGCACCTCGAGCGAGCACAAGGCCAAACGTTTCATCGACGAGCGCGATTCGGCGAAGTAAATCTGCTCCCATCTGCAGGTTCAACCAATGGGTCAAACGGCTTCGCGCCCTTTTGACCCGTGCAAACGGCCGGCGTACACTACGCGGTGAAACGCCATCGCGTCCCGCCGGCCGTGCTCTTCATGAAAGGATCCATCATGGAAGTCGACTTTTCCGTTTCCGGTCAACACTACCTGTTCAACGTGCAGACGTTCGCCCATACGGTGCTCGCGCTCGGCGGCGACGGATACCGTTACGCCCTGCGTGATCGCACAACCCAAGGCGTCATCGACGACGTCGCCGGCGGCGTGAGCGAACTGGGCGTCGTGTTTGAGACGTCGGAGACCGCAGACGCGCTTAACGAGGCGTTTGCGGCAGCGGGGCTGGAGTTCGTGCAGCTCAAGGAGTCCTCGCCGCGCGTCGCCCTGCCGGCGAGCCATCCTCTGGTCAATGCGGCAAGCTTGAGCCTCGACGTGCTCTCCGACTACCCGTACGTGTATTTCGATCAGGGCGAGGACGCTCCCGAGTCGTTCTACGAGGAAGCGCTCGGAGCCGCGCCGCGCGCCAAGAGCATCGCGACCACCGACCGTGCGAGCCTCTCCGAGCTTATCGTGGCGCTCAACGGCTACACCGTCACGTCCGGTATCCTGGTTGGGGTTTCCGATGGCGCGGGGCTGAACACCGTGCCGCTTGAAACCGACGTGAAGCTCTATCTGGGCTACGTCAAGCGCGCCGGCGAGCCGCTCGGCATGATCGGTCGGCGTTACGTGGAAACGCTCCAGAAGAACCTGGAGAAGTACGCGCGCTTCTAGGCGCGCAGCGCAGGGGACGGCGATGAGGCGGCGGCGAGTTTCGGCTTGCCGCCGCCTTGCGCTTTTGCTTCGTTGGCGCGCGAGATCCGGCAGGTGGGCATCGGGCGCGCGGCGGGCTGGCGCAGGTGCGCCCGTCGCATGGCATGCGGCGTGCCGGCGCGTATGGTGAATGCGAACTCAAGACGGGAGTTTTACATGGTGGAAGTGCTATGGCATGGCCGCGGCGGGCAGGGGGCCTTCACGGCGGCGCGCCTGCTCGGCGCAGCGGCGACGCTATCGGGGGAGCGCTACGCGCTGGCGTTCCCCTCGTTCGGGCCCGAGCGGCGCGGCGCGCCCATGCGCGCGTTCACGAAGATCTCACCGGTTGCAATCGGTGACCGGAGCGCGGTTTCCCAGGCTGATTTCGTTATCTACTTGGATGGAACGCTGCTTGATGCGAGCTGGGCGGACGAGCTTGCGCCGGGCGGTTTGTGCCTGGTGAACACCACGCGCGCCTTCGACGACCCGCGCTTGATTCCCATCGACGCCGACGGCATCGCCGCCGAGCTTTTGGGCCGTCCCATTCCCAACACGGTGTTTTTGGGCGCCCTGTCGGTTGCATGCGGCCTCGTGTCGATCGACGACGTGGCCGAGGCCATCCGTCAGTACATGCCCGCGAAGCTGCACGAGCGCAACATCGCGGTGGTAGAGCGCGCCGCCGGGCTCGTGCGCGAGCTGCTCGATGCACGTGCCGGCGGGGAAGGGACCCAGGCTGATCTTCCGTTGGCGGGCGCGCCCGGAAGCGCTGACCGGGACGTTTCGGCGGCGCCGGCTGGAAGCGCCGCGCCGGCCCCGGCCGCTTCCGCCGTCCCTGCGTCGCGTGTCCGCTCGGCCCATTCGGCTGCCGCGCATATCTGCACGCTGCGCGATACGGTGCCGCAGGTGCGCGACTATGCGAACACCACCTGCTACGAGGCCGGCTATCTCACGCAAATCAACGCCGGCTGGCGAAACGTCCGCCCGGTTATCGACGGCCCGTCCTGCACCGGCTGCATGCAGTGCTACCTGGCCTGCCCCGACGGCGTCATCTTCAAGATTGGCGCGGCCAACAAGGCGGGTGCGTCGGTCGCCGTCGATTTGGACTTCTGCAAAGGCTGCGGCGTGTGTGCGGCCGCGTGCAGGTTCTCTTCCATAACCATGGTTCCCGAAGCGAAGGCCAAGGAGGCGCAGGCATAATATGAAACGGTTCCTTTCTGGCGACGAGGCGTTCGCTGAGGGCGTGCGCCTGGCGCGCCCGCAAGTCATTTCCGCATACCCCATTACGCCGCAGACGGTCGTGGTGGAGCGCCTTTCCGAAATGGTGGAGGAGGGCTCGCTGGCCGCCGAGTACGTGCATGTCGAATCGGAGCATTCCGCCCTGTCGTGCGCCATCGGCGCCGCCGCGACCGGCGCGCGCACGTTTACGGCCACTTCGAGCCAGGGCTTGCTGTACATGGCTGAGTGCCTGACCTACGCGGCGGGCGGCAGATTCCCCATCGTCATGATGAATGCGAACCGCGCGACCGCCCTGCCGTGGAACATCTACGGCGACCAGCGCGACAGCCTGGCGCTTCTCGACCACGGATGGATTCAGGTGTACGCGCAGGACAACCAAGAGGCGCTCGATTTGGCGCTCATGGCCTACGCGCTCGCCGAGGATGCGCGGGTGCGCACGCCGGTGATGGTCAATCTCGACGGCTTCGCGCTGACGCACACCTACGAAAGCGTCGACATTCCCGACCAGGACGCCGCCGACGCTTTCCTGCCGCCTTACGACGCCGCCGGCAACTGCTTCGACTTCGCCCATCCCGTCAACATCGGGTACTCCGCCGGTCCGGAGTTCAACCGCTACTACAAGCATGCGGCGCACGAGGGCATGCTGGCCGCTGAAGAGGCGGTCGCCTCGGTGGAGACGCGCTTTGCCGAGGTGTTCGGGCGCAGCTATCCCGGCATGGTCGAGGCGTTTGGCTGCGATGACGCCGATGTGGTGCTGGTGTGCCTGGGGTCGATTGCCGGCCTGGCGCGCGTCCGCGTTGCCGAATTGCGCGCGAAGGGCGTACGCGCGGGTTTGCTGCGCATCCGCTACATGCGCCCGTTCCCGGCGCGCGCCATCGTGGCGGCGCTTTCCGGCGCGAAGGCGGTCGGCGTGTTGGAGAAGGATGTGAGCTTCGGCGCCGAGGGCACCGTCATGACCAACGTCTGCTCGGCGCTGCAGCAGGCGGGCGTGGGCGTGCCGGTGTTGAACTTCGTCGGCGGCCTCGGTGGTGACGATATCTCGCAGCAGCAGATGGCGGGCATGTTCGAGGCGCTTTCGCGCGTGGCCTGCGGACGGCTTGCGCCCGCGGATTGCCCGCGGGTCGGCTTTCTGGGCGTCGATTCGGTCGCCGATGCGCTGGGCGCGCAGCTTGCGGCGCCGGACGGCGCGGCGGGTTGCGATTCAGGTAGCGTGCCGGGAGCAGCCGGCGTGATGGATTCCGAAGGAGGGCGTTAAGCCATGGCGATCAACGCGAAAACCATTACCGACGACGAGTTCTTCTTCGGGCACAAGGCCTGCGCCGGCTGCGGCGGGTCGCTTGCCGTGCGCCTCGCCCTCAAGGTGCTCGGCCCGCAGGCCGTAGCGGCGCTGCCGGCGGGCTGCATGAGCGCCGTCGGCTTCAACTTCCCGCAGCTGTCTTTCGCCAACAACGCGATGATCACGCCGTTCGCGGCAACTGCCGCCGTGCTCACGGGCATCGAGGCGGGCCTGCGCGTGCAGGGCAAGAAGCCCGAGGAGTGCACCGTCGTCGGCTTCGCGGGCGACGGCGGCACGGCCGATATCGGCATCCAAGCGCTTTCCGGCGCCATCGATCGCAACGACGACGTGCTCTACATCTGCTACGACAACGAGGCGTACATGAACACGGGCATTCAGAAAAGCTCGCTGACGCCTTTCGGCGCGAAGACGACCACGACGCCCGCCGGGCGCAACGCGCATGGCTGTTTGACGCAGAAGAAGAATATGCTCGAGATCGTGGCGGCACACGGCATCCCGTACGCCGCGACGGCGAGCGTGGGGTATCTGCCCGACTTCCTGCGCAAGCTCGAGCGCGCGCGCGACATGCACGGCACGCGTTACTTGCACGTGATCGCACCGTGCCCGACCGGCTGGGGCTGCCCCGAGGCCGACATGGTCGACATCGCGCGCGACGTGGTGGATTGCGGGCTGTGGTATCTGGCGGAATACGAGGGACCCGATACGTCTAAGGTGCCGGGCGGGCGCTTTACGCTGAATCGCGACCCGAAGGAGTTCTCCAGCGTCGAGGCGTACCTGCGCCGTCAGGCGCGCTTCAAGGCCTTGACCGACGAAGAGGTCCGGGCGGTTGAAGCCGGTCGCGACGCTAAATGGGAGCAGATGCGCCGCGACTGGAGGTAGGTTTCAAGCTCGGCGGGACTAGCAGGGTTGTCCGTTCGAAGGGGTTTCGTGCGAGGACCGTCGGATCACTGTTTCCGTCCGATTTTCGCGTTCGCAAGGGTGCATGGGTATGGACGTAG
>CAVBAM010000096.1:0-5919 GCA_963593315.1 Candidatus Methanomethylophilaceae archaeon
GTACATCATACGCGACAAGACGTCGCGGCCCTTGTCGTCGGTGCCGAACAGGAACTGCGAATCGGGCGCCTGACGGGCGGTGAAGATGGCATACGGGTCGTTCGGGGCGATGACGTTGGCCAGCACGGCGATCATGACCACGAGCAGAAGCACGATTAGCGAGATGCGCGATCCCACGGTCATGGCGCGGAAGTGGCGGAAACGCACGCTGCCGGCGTTGTCCTCCATCTTCTTGGTAAGGTTTCCACGAAGTTGAACCATGCTACACCGTCCTGATTCGGGGGTCGATCAGGATATAAAGCATATCCACGATGATGTTGATGATGATGAAGGTGAAGGCCACGACCAACACGACGCCCTGGACGAGCATGACGTAGTTGGACTGGATGCCGGACATGATGGCGGCGCCCATGCCGGGCAGGTTGAAGATGACCTCGATGACGACGGCGCCGCCGATGAGGTAGCCGATGCGCAGGCCGAGTACGGTGACCGGCGTGATCAGCGCGTTGCGCAGCACGTTGCGGCCGACGACGATGCCCTTCGGGATGCCGGCGCCGAGCGCGGTGCGCACGTAGTCCTTATCCAGCTCTTCGACCATCGACGTGCGGATGACGCGCGTGAGCTGGCCGGTGACCGGGATGGCGAGCGCCAGCGAGGGCATGGCCATGCGGCGGATCCAGCCGATGGGGTCGGTGGCGAAGGACGGCAGCTGCCCCGATGCGGGCAGCCACCCGAGCATCGAGGAGAACAGCAAAATCATCAGCACGGCAAGCCAGAACGACGGGGTGGCGATGCAGGCGATGGAAAATACACGGATGACCTGGTCGGGCCATCGGTCTCGGTATAGTGCGGATATGATGCCCAAAATGGTGGCGAAGAATACCGCGATGATCAATCCGAGGAATGTCAGCTGCAGCGTCACGGGCAGGGCCGTGCCGATGCGCTCGGCGACGGACATATTGCTCGCGCCGTAGGTACCCAAATCACCCTGGAACAGGTTCACCATGTAGTTGCCGTACTGCACGAGCACGGGGTCGTTCAGCCCATGCTCCTCGCGGTACTGTTGCGCTTGCTCCTCGGTGGCGTTCTCGCCCAGCACCTGATAGGCCTGGTCGATGGGTGAAAGCGCCATGATGAGGAACACGAGGATGGTGACACCGAACAACATGATGGGCAGCGCGATAAGGCGCCGGCCGATCAAACGGAGAAGGTTGCTCACCATGCCCTCCTTTCGCTCTCGTCAAAAAACTCTCTCCAACACAATGCCGTCCCTGCAAACCCCTTGTTTCGAATGCGCCCGCAACAGGCGCCGTGCAGGTGCGGCCAACAGTGCATTTTATAGGAGTTTTACGTTTCAGTCAGGTGAAACGTCGATTTGATTCCCGGGTTTGAACAAGTTTGCCCGCCTGCGCCGTTCACCATGAAAAAAGGCCCGCTCCCGGAAGGAAGCAGGCCTTTTCGTAGGCTTTTTATGGGCGGCGAGGCCGCTTGCCGAAAATACTTATGCCTTCGCGGAAGCGCCGAGGAACACCAAGCCGGTCGTGGCGATCGGCTCGAAACCGGCGATGGTGCCGGCCTGGTAGCCCGTGGCGAGCTCGCGATGGAACAGCGGGTACAGCGGCACCTGCTCGGAAAGCAGGTCGAAGCACTGGTTCCACAGCTCCTGCTGCTTGGAGGAGTCGGCCTCGCGGGCTTCCTGCATGAGGGCGGAAAGCTCGGCCCACTTGCCGTCGCCGGCCTTCTGCCAAGCGGTGCGGCCCTTGGTCCAGACGTTGTCGCCGTACCACCAGGACAGCAGCAGGTCGGGGTCGTTGCCGAAGCAGGTCGGGTCGCCCGGCGTCAGCATGACGTCGTAGGGCAGGATGTCGTCGGAGGGGGCGAGCTTGGCCCAGTCGATCTTCGTCTCGTTGATGGTGACGTTCAGGCCGATGGCATCGAGGTCGTTCTTGACCTGGGCGGCCAGGTTCTTCACCCAGTTGTTGTTGACCATCAGCTCAAGGGATGTGCCCTCGGCGCCGGCTTCCTTGATAAGAGAGGCGGCCTTGTCCTTGTCGTAGGTGTAGACCGTGGAGGCCTGATGGTAGTTCTTGTGGTCCTTCGGCAGGAAGCTGGTCACCTTGGCGGCATGGCCGTTCAGGGCGTTGCTGATCAGCTTGTCGGTGTCGATGGCGTAGAAGAACGCCTGACGGACGCGGGCGTCGTTGAAGGGCGCCTTCTGCGTGTTGAACATCAGGAAGGCCTGGTTGAAGCCCTGGATGTAGTCGACGGTGGCGCCGGCGGCGGTCAGCTGGTCGGCGTTGGCGTCCGGCACGTTCTCCATGACCTGCACGGAGCCCTCCTGCAGGGCCGTGGTGCGGGAGGTGTCGTCAAGCAGCACGTCCCAGTGCATGGAGTCGGCGGTGGCGGCCTTCGAGCCGTTGTAGTGCTCGTTGGGGAGGAACTCGATGGAGCCCTGGTCGTCGCCGTTGATCTTGTCGTACATCCACGGGCCGGAGCCGATCGGGGCGGTCTTCAGGTCGTCGACGGTCTGGGAGGCCGGGAAGATCTTCACGACGGACAGGCGGCCCTCAAGCAGGCTGTCGAAGGGGTACTTCAGCTTGATGTCGACGGTGGTGTCGTCCTTCTTGGTGACGGACTCGATGAACTCCAGGAAGGCGCCGTAGGTGGCGTCGGCCATGTTGAGTTCGAAGGCGTTGACCACGTCGTCGGCGGTCACGGCCGCGCCGTTGGAGAACTTGGCGCCATCGCGCAGCGTGACGGTGTACTCGGTGTCGGACACCTTCGTCGGCTTGTCGGCGGCCAGCGCGTTGTACGTCTTGTACGTATGCAGGTCCAGATCGTACAGACCCTCGAAGACGTGCCACGTGGCGGCGAGCATCAGGGCGGAGGAGTTGCCGATGGGGTTGACGTTGGTGGAGCTGTAAGCGCAGGCGCCCGTCAGCTTGCCGCCCTTGGCGGCCGCATCGGTGCTAGAGGACTTCTCGGAAGAAGAGCTCGAGGAGTTGCTGCCGCAACCCGTCAGGGCCAGGCCGGCCGTGGCGGCTGCGACGGCGCTGCCGGCGAGAAACGTGCGGCGAGACAAAGAATTCTGCTGTTCCATGTAGTTCCCTCCATTCGTTTTTCGGGCCCTTGCGACCCGAAGCTTTCGGCACGCGCTTTCGTGCACGTGCACAACAGCGAACACCCTTCGTATTATGCTTGATTGGATTTGGAAAATAAAGCGGAAGTAAAGCCTTAACCGCCCTGTTACCGCTTGTTTACGTGGCAACTCCGACCTGGGATTATGGCCTGAATTATGACTGGTTGCGGCGAGCGGTTGGTTTGCGGGGGTAAACGGTCGTACTCGCCGGTTGCGCACCTGCGCCGCCTTCGCGCGAAACCGCTTGCCGAAGCCTGGCGCCCGCGAACTTGCCGTTTGCGAAACGTTGCCCGGACAACCCCGCCAAGCCTGCTAATATGCCCAGACGTTAGGCCAGACGTGCTTTTCGAAAGTCCCGCGTCTGCGGGCAAGCAGAGGAGAGGAAATGACGAGAGAATTCAAGTCGATGGACGGCAACACCGCCGCCGCGCATGTTTCCTATGCGTTCACGGAGGTTGCCGGCATCTACCCGATCACGCCTTCAAGCCCGATGGCCGACCTGGTGGACCAGTGGTCCGCCGCGGGTCGCAAGAACATCTTCGGCACCAAGGTAAAGGTGTGCGAGATGCAGTCCGAGGGCGGCGCCGCCGGTGCCGTGCACGGATCGCTGGCCGCAGGCGCGCTGACCACCACCTACACGGCCAGCCAGGGCTTGCTTCTGATGATCCCCAATATGTATAAGATCGCCGCCGAGCAGCTGCCGAGCGTCTTCCACGTGAGCGCCCGTACCGTCTCCACGCACGCGCTCAACATCTTCGGCGACCATTCCGACGTCATGGCCTGCCGCCAGACCGGTTTCGCCATGCTCGCCGAGGGCAACGTGCAGGAGGTCATGGACCTGTCCGCCGTCGCGCACCTGGCCGCCATCAAGGGCCACGTGCCGTTTTTGAACTTCTTCGACGGCTTCCGCACCTCCCATGAGGTCCAGAAGGTCGCCGTGTGGGATTACGCCGACCTGGCCGACATGTGCGACTTCGACGCCGTGAAGGCCTTCCGTGACCATGCCCTGAACCCCGAGCGCCCCGCTATGCGCGGCAGCCATGAGAACGGCGACACCTTCTTCCAGAACCGCGAGGCCTGCAACAGCGTCTACAACGAGCTGCCGGCCGTGGTGGAAGAGTACATGGACAAGGTCAACGCCAAGCTCGGCACGAACTACAAGCCGTTCAACTACTACGGCGCCGAAGACGCCGACCGCGTGATCGTGGCCATGGGCTCGATCTGCGACGTTGCCGAAGAGGTTATCGACTACCTGAACGCCCACGGCGAGAAGGTGGGCCTGGTGAAGGTGCGCCTGTACCGCCCGTTCTGCACCGACAAGTTCGTCGCCGCGCTGCCGAAGACCTGCACCAAGCTCGCCGTGCTCGATCGCACGAAGGAACCGGGCAGCCGTGACCCGCTCTACCTTGACGTCGTCAACGCGCTCATGACCGAGGGCGTTACCGGCATCAAGGTCACCGGCGGTCGTTACGGCCTGGGCAGCAAGGACACGCCGCCCTCGTCGGTGTTCGCCATTTATACCGAGCTTGCCAAGGACAACCCGCGCAGCGAGTTCACCATCGGCATCAACGACGACGTCACCGGGCTTTCGCTGCCCGAGGACGCCGACAGCCCGAACACCGCCGTCCCCGGCACCATCGAGTGCAAGTTCTGGGGCCTGGGCGGCGACGGCACCGTCGGCGCGAACAAGAACTCCGTCAAGATCATCGGCGACCACACCGACAAGTACGTGCAGGCCTACTTCCAGTACGACTCGAAGAAGACCGGCGGCGTGACGGTGAGCCACCTGCGCTTCGGCGACGCGCCCATCCGCTCGAGCTACTACATCAACAAGGCCGACTTCGTGGCGTGCCACAACCCCAGCTACATCACGAAGAACTTCCCGATCGTCAACGACGTCAAGCCCGGCGGCACGTTCATGATCAACTGCCAGTGGACGCTCGAGGAGCTTGAGCATCATCTGTCCGCCGAGGCCAAGCGCTATATCGCGGCCAACGACGTGCAGCTCTACACCATCAACGCCATCGATTTGGCGCGCGAGATCGGCATGGGCAAGCGCACGAACACCATCCTGCAGTCCGCGTTCTTCGCGCTGGCCAACATCCTGCCGGCCGAGGAAGCCATCCAGTTCATGAAGGATGCCGCCACGAAGTCCTACCTGAAGAAGGGCCAGGACGTGGTGGACATGAACCATCGCGCCATCGACGCGGGCGCTTCGGCGTTCACGAAGATCGACGTGCCCGCCGCTTGGGCCGACGCGGTCGATACCGCCGAGGAAGAGCAGCTCGAGGGTCGTCCCGAGCTGGTCAAGCAGGTGCGCGAGATCATGCAGCCCATCGGGCGCATGGCCGGCGACTCCCTGCCGGTTTCCGCCTTCGCGGGACACGCCGACGGCCAGTTCGAGCTGGGCGCCTCGGCCTACGAGAAGCGCGGCGTTTCCGTCACCGTGGCCACGTGGGACGCTTCGAAGTGCACGCAGTGCAACAGCTGCTCGTTCGTCTGCCCGCACGCCTGCATCCGCCCCTTTGGCCTGACCGACGAAGAGGTTGCGGCCGCGCCTGAGGCCATGGCCGTGCTGGACATGAAGGGCAAGGTCAAGGACCTGAAGTACACGCTGGCCATCAGCCCGCTGGACTGCATGGGCTGCGGCGTGTGCGTGAAGGCCTGCCCGTCCGAGGCTCTCGCCATGACGGGCGTGGAGGCCGAGCTCGACCAGCAGGACGTGTTCGACTACTGCGTCAAGGAAGTCGCCGACAAGCCGCAGATCGAGGACGCCACCC
>CAVBAM010000097.1:0-5907 GCA_963593315.1 Candidatus Methanomethylophilaceae archaeon
GCTTCGTTCGCGGAGGGCGTGACCGACAAGGAGGCGCTTGCCTCCAAGCTGGCCAACGGCCTGGCGACTTCCAAGACCGAGCTTGCCCTGGCTGACGACGGCGTCGTGTTCCAGGCCAAGTCGTTCAAGCCCGTCGCGCATATTGCGCGTGACGGTCAAGACGTGCAGTTCGCCTCTCTCGAGGAAGCGACTGCCGCCGCGGCGGACGGCGAGACCGTGGTGCTCGACGCGAGCATCGGCGGCGACGCCACCATTACTAAAGCCGCTGAGGCCGACAAGCAGAACATTTCCTACACCATCGACCTCAACGGCAAGAGCATCGGCCGCCTGGTAGGCGACACGGACGCCAACGTCACCGTCGTCGATTCCGTCGGAAGTTCGGCCCTGATCGGTACGAGCGACGACAAGAACCTCGTCGCCGCTGTGCAGCAGGGTGCCGGCACGCTTGCCCTGAAGGGCGTGACCATCGACATCCAGAACGCCACCATTGACGCGATCGGCGCGAAGGTCGCCAACGAGAAGGGCACCCTTGTCCTTCAGGACGCCACGGTAAAGGTCAGCGCGACCAGCGCCGCGGCTACGGGCGCGAAGGCCGAGCAGGGCACGCTCAACGTCATTGGCGGCACCGTCGTCGCCCAGGCGAAGACGTCCTCCGCCATCGGCATCGACGCCGCGACCGCCAAGGCTGCGGCCAACGTGTCGGGCTCCTGCAAGGTTTCCGCCTCCGGGGCGGCTACCACGCTGCGCGGCGCGGTCGCGTCCAACGGCGCGAAGCTTTCCGTCGACGCCTCGTCGCTGGAGGTTTCGGGCGTGAAGGCCGACGCTTCGGCGCGCGGCGTTTCCGCCGACGGCTCCTCGGTTTCGCTCTCGGGCGCTTCCGTGGCCGTTTCCGCCGACAGCTCGGTTTCCGAGGATCAGCTGGCCGGCATGGATGCCTGGGGCATCTACGCCAAGAACTCCTCGGTTGCGCTTTCGGGCGCAAGCTCCGTCGCCGTCCCGCGCGACGCGAGCATCTACCACGACGGCAAGGCGCTGGCCGTCTCCGACGACTTCTCGCTGCCCGAGGGCGGCAAGCTGTTCGTCTGCAGCGCCAACATCGACGGCAACGTGTTCGCCACGCCCGCTGCGGGCAGCACTTCCGTCGCCGATAAGGTGGGCCTGTTCGAGGCTGCGGCCACGCCTGGCAACGCCTACATCGGCTGGGACGCGCTCGCCACCGATAACGGATCGCTTTCCTGGACCCACGACGTGGTAGCGCAGATCCTGCGCGACGGCGAGGTTGCGGGCAAGTACGTCACGCTCGCCGATGCCGTGGCCGCCGCAGCCGACGACGACGTCATCAAGATGGTCGGCGACTGCACCACGCAGCCCTTCGACGTTTCGAAGGAGCTGAAGCTCGACCTGAACGGCCATGCCGTGACGGTGCAGGCCACGGGCGTGTTCGGCATCACGGTGAGCAAGAAGTTCACGGTGAAGGATTCCGCGGAGGCGGGTGCCAAGGGTTCGTTCGACGTGAGCTTCGCCGCGGCCGACAAGTCGGCCTATGGCCTGTACGTCAGCGACGGCCAGCTGGCCATCGACGGCGCCACCGTGCGCGTCGACTACGCCGGCACCGGCGCGCTCACGGACTTCGCGGGCGTGTACGCCAGCGCTTCGTCCTCCTCCAACGCCGGCGCGAAGCTGCTTTCCCTGGACAACGGCGGCAAGCTTGCCGTGGGCACCTCGCTGACCACCTCCAAGCTGGCCTCCATCACCACGGTGTCTGCCGTCCTGCTGGGCAGCAACAAGCCGACGATCGACGTCAAGAGCGGTTGCCAGGTTGTGGCGAACAACCCCACCACCGCGCTGCAGAAGGTGGTGTCGGACACCGATTCGTCCAGCATGGCCAGTGGCAACATCTGCGTGAAGCAGATCAACCCGGACAAGAGCTCCGACCTGTACAAGGAGATCCTGGCCAAGTTCAAGCTGAACGCTAAGTTCGACGAGAAGGCATCTTCTTCGATGAGCTCCACGTCGGGCTACGCGGCCATGATCTACTACGTGGCCCCGATGACGCTTGACGACGGCACGAAGATCTGGGCCTTCTCCAAGGTTCTTACGGCCGACGAGGTGGGCAAGGACGAGAACATCGTTCCCGAGCTCATCTACACCACGGCCGACTACCAGGTGTGCAGCGACGCCGTGGGCATTCTGTCGCCGAGCACCAGCACCGACGGCACCGTCAACATTTCCGGCGCGGTGAGCGCCACGGCCGCGGCGGGCAACGCCTACGCCCTGAAGGCGACCGCGTCCTCCGCATGGAACCTCGACGGCGCCACGCTTTCCGCCACGACGGCGGCAAGCGGCACCTACGCCAAGAACATCGGGCATGCGCCCGACCTGAAGGAGGCGCTGGGCATCACCGTCGCCATGGGCGCTAGCGGCTTCAACTTCTACGGCTCGAGCACCATCCAGGGTGTCGAGCAGTCGCAGTTCCAGGCTGCGGCCATCTACGGCGGCAAGGACGTGGTCAAGCTGAACGGCACGCCCACGTTCAACCTGTCGGGCAAGACCGACATCTCCGCCCAGGCCGATTCCGGCTTCGCGGCGGGCATCATGTGCGACGAGGTGGCGATCGACGCCGCCACGTTCGAGGCGGCCAAGGGCAGCGTGACGGCCACCGGCTTCAACGGCACGTCGACCTACGGCCAGAAGTTCGCCGTCGTGAAGAGCGCGACCGGCGGGTTGAAGAGCGCCCAGGCCGAGGCCTTCTCCGACGCCACGGGCCAGTTCGTGCCCGAGCTTGCCAGTGACGGCTCATCCGTCAGCTGGACGTACGGCTCCACGGCCGAGCCTGCTTCGGTGACCTTCACCGGCGTGAAGAACGCCGACGGCACCGACGCTGACGACGTGACGGTCGACGCCACGCAGGGCAACGCCCTGGGCGCGGCCGCTAAGCAGGCTCCCGCCCCCGCCGACTACACCACGGCCGGCGGCGTCACCTACCGCTTTGTCGGTTGGAAGGCGACGGTGAAGAGCGAGACCGACACCACTGTTTCGGGCAGCGCCGTGCGCGTGACGCGCGTGTACGACCCGGCGTGCGTGAGCGCTTACGAGCCGCTTTCGGCTGAGAACACGCTGACGGCTTGCTACGTGGCCGTGGGCGCGAACCAGCAGCTGGTGCAGTTCAAGGTCGAGAACTTCATCTACGCCTGCGCGGTCGATGACGGCGAGTACCCGAACTATGCGGCGGCGTTCAAGGCCACCGTCGACTCGTCCGCTTCCGTGGCGAACACGCCGGGCGCGAAGCTCACCGACGACGGCAACCGCTGGACGTTCGGCGGCTGGCACGAGGGCTACGCCGACGTTTCGGCCGGCAAGTACCCCAGCGCCGACTGCCAGCCCGACGGATCGGGCTCGGTGACGATCGAGGCTAAGGCCGGCTCCGATGCGGCGACCTACACCGCCGTGTACGCCGACCCGACGCTCAAAGACGTCACCATCGTTCTGCACTACTGGAACTATTGGGACAACACGAACTGGACCTACAACACCACGGTCACGTCCAATGACATGACCTGCCGCGTCGTCGTGCCCTTCGGCACCGACGTGAACACGGTGTCCAACGGCAACTACCTGAAGGACGGCAAGCCGTTCAACTTCACCAACAAGGTCACCCAGGGCGGCACGACCGTCTACCAGGCGGGTACGTTCCTGGGCTGGTCGGTGCGCTACAACGACAAGCAGGCCTTCGGCGACGGGCTGCCCACGGCCGGCAACGGCGTGAGCGACTACTACGCCATCTACGACCTGAAGACCGCCGACGCCAAGGTGACCTTCGAGTCTCAGGGCTCGGCCGTGAAAACTGTCACGGTCGCCAGCGACAAGGCCCTCTCCGACGCGCTTTCCGCCGCCGGCGACATGGGCATCGAAGCCCCCGTGGGCAAGGTGTTCAAGGGTTGGGCGACCTCCGCAGCCGACGCCGAGGCCGGCAAGTACATCACCAGCGAGGCCATAGCCAAGATCACGGCCAACCCCACGCTGACCGAGCCCGCCAAGGGCGAAGGCACCGAGGTTTCCGCCACCTAC
Organism: Candidatus Methanomethylophilaceae archaeon; assembly: GCA_963593315.1. GTDB lineage: Bacteria > Actinomycetota > Coriobacteriia > Coriobacteriales > Eggerthellaceae > Senegalimassilia. The sequence goes on from CAVBAM010000097.1 coordinate 4,069, forward strand.
TATGCGGTGTTCGCCGATCCTGATCCGGTGAACGTGACGCTGCATGCCAACGGCGGCAACTGGTCTGCGGATAAGACGATTTCGGGCGTGAAGCCGTTCGCGGCAATCAGTTCCGATGCGCTTTCGGGCTACAGCGCTCCTGCCAAGGCGGGCAGCGTGTTCGTCGGCTGGAACACTGCCGCCGATGGCAAGGGAACCGCATTCGACATCACGCGCGACGCGGTGCCCAACGCCAACCTCGATCTGTATGCGACCTACGTCGCCATCGCGACGGATGCTGCCGACGGTTGCGCCGTCGACGCTTCCGCCGCACGCGTGACAAGTGACGCGGGCCTGGGCGCCACCGGCGCCACCATTTCGGCGAAGAAGGCCGCCTCGGCCGACTCCGCCATCAAGCTTTCCGTGAACTACCCGGCGATCGCCACCTACGCGGCAAGCTTCGCCATCGAGCGCGGCAGCGCGCAAAGCCAGCTTTCCGGCGACTTCGGCACCGTGAAGCTGACGCTGCCCGTGCCCGAGGGCTACGCCGATCGCGAGCTGTGGGCCTACGTGCTAGCCGACGACGGCACCACCAAGACCGTCAAGTGCGAAGTGACCGGCTCCGGCTCCGACGCGAAGGCGACGCTCAGCGTTTCCTCGCTGGGCGCCACCACCACGGGCAACATCGCCCTGGTGTACAAGACCTCCGATGAGGAAAGGCAGCTCGCAAGCGCCAAGGACCAGGCGCTCGAGCAGCTGAAGAACCTGATGAACGCCTATCAGGTGCTCTACGACGAGGGCGAGTACGAAGGCGACGAGAACACTGGTACTTACGGTGAGATCGTCAAGGCCTACAACGACGGCGTCGCTGCCGTGAACGCGGCGACCACCGTTTCTGCCGTGAAGAGCGCCGCGCAGACCGCCTCCGACGCCATGGCGGCGGTCGAGGGCAACACGGCCCTGTCCAAGGCCAAGGCCGACGCCCTGTACAAGCTGGCGAACGCGTTCGCCAGCTACGACCCGACGAGCTACTCCGAGAGCAACTGGAATGCGCTGAAGGAGGCCTACCAGGTCGCCGTCACCAATGTGAGCAAGGCGACGAGCTCCACTGACGCGGCCAATGCGGCTTCCGACGGCGTGCTCGCCATGTCGAAGATCGAGGCCGATGCGACCGACAATGGCTCCAACAATGGGTCCAACGGCGGTTCGAACGGCGGCTCCAACAACAACTCGGGTTCGGGCAACGGCTCGAATAACGGGTCGGGCAATGGGCTGAACTCGACCAGCGGCACGGGCCTGTCCAGCGGCTCCGGGTCCACGTCCGGCAGCGGGCTTTCCAGCTCCTCCGGTTCGTCGAACTCCAGCAATTCGGGCCTGTCGAGCACGAGCGGTTCGAACGGCTCCAACGGGACCAACGGTTCCAGCGGGCTGAACGGCTCCAACGGCACGTCGACGAACAGCTCCAACAGCTCTAACAACGGTCTGACCACGACGTCTGACGATGAGGGATCCTCGGAGGGCGAGGGCGGCATCGTGCAGTGGGCCAAGGATCACCTGGTCCTGCTCATCGTGCTGCTCCTGCTGCTCATCGCTGCGGGTTCCCTCCTTGCCTGGTGGTTGCTGCGCCGCCGCAACGACAAGGAAGACGACGATGACGACTTCTGGGGCGACGAGGAAGGGAGCGCCAAGGAAGTGAAGTAAAGCGGGCTTTCCACCCGCGCCTAGGGTGAGCGCGCAGGGCTGGCCCCGTCGATGAGGCGGGGCCGCCCGGGGCGTCTCCCAGGGCCGGCGGCACCTGCGGCCGCGCAGCTGCAGGCGCCGCCGCCTCTGCGAGACGAGGCAGACGACGCGAGTGAGACG
>CAVBAM010000098.1:0-5899 GCA_963593315.1 Candidatus Methanomethylophilaceae archaeon
GTTCGGCCAGTTGAGCGCAAAGGGCATCGGCCACCGCCTCGATGCGCTGCTCGACCGGGCCTTCGGTAAATCCCAGCTCGTCGAGAAACACCGGGATGTTCTTCCCACTTGCCGGTGAAGACTGCGCAGGGCGGGCGACGTTAATGCCCACGCCGACGCACAGCGCCTTCGCATGCAGCTCGGACGATATGCCGCCGAGCTTCAGGAACGGGCGCGGCGAATGGTCGGCGGCGTGCGGCGCGGCGGAGGCAGCAGCAGCGGCATCCCCAACGTCCGGCACGCCGGCGGCGATGTGCGGAGCACGACGAGAACCAGCCGTCCCCGCCTCGTCCACGGGCGCCACCACCAAGTCGTTCGGCCACTTCACCTGCAGCCGGCCGGCAAGTCCCGGCAGCAATCCCGCCACCGCACGGCGCACCGCAAGGCCCACCAACAGGCTGAGCGTCGGCAGCTGCGCCGGCGAAACGTCGGGGCGCAGCAGAAACGACTGGTACATGCCGCCGAGCGGGCTTTCCCACGCGCGGCCCTGCCGACCGTACCCGGCCGTCTGGCGCAGCGAGCGCACGGCAAGACCTTCCGGCTCACCCGCCTCTATCGCCTGCTTAATACGATCGTTCGTCGAGGTGATCGATTCGTACGACTCAACACGGAACTGCATGGCCGGCCTAGCGGGCGATCTTCGTCGCCTTGCCGTAGCGCTCGGCCTCGGGCGCAGCGGCCGCGGCAACCGCGACGTCATTGGCCAGCACGTGGGACGGCAGCAGCTCGAGCAGGGGCTTCACCACGAAATCGCGCTCCAGGATGCGCGGGTGCGGCAGCGTGAGAACCTCGTTGTCGGTGACGTAGAGCTGGTAGTCGAGAATGTCCAAATCGCAAGTGCGCGGGCCGTTGGCAATCTCGCGCACGCGGCCGAGACTGTTCTCGATGGCATGCAGGTAGCCCAGAAGCTCCTTCGGCGCGATGCCCGTGCGCAAAAGCACCACGGCGTTGATGAACGTGTCCTGGTCCTCGTAATAGGCCGGCTCGCTCTCGTAGAAGCTGGAGATGTCGACGATTTGCGAATCGGGCAGGCTGCACAGCTCGGTGATGGCCTGATTGAGCATGGCGATTTTGCCCTCGCGCTCCTCGCCGGGCTCGGCCACCAGCGGCACGTTGCAGCCCAGCGCCAACAGCGCGTAGGGGCGCAGGTCGGCCAGCGTCTTCACCGTTTCCTCCACGTTGTGCGCGCGCACCACCGACGCGCCCAACTCGCACGCCGCGAGCGCCTCGACCGCACTCACATGGTCGCGCTCCACCGGGTCGTCGATGCCGTACGCGAACCCCAGGTAGCTTTTGCGCGAAACCGCCACCATGACGGGATACCCCAGGCGGCAGAACTCGTGGAAGTTGCGCACCAGCTCGAGCGTCTGCTGCGCGGTCTTGCCGAACCCCGGACCGGGATCGATGCAGATGCGGTTGCGCGCAACGCCGGCGGCTTCGAGCATTTCGGCCTGTTCACGCAGGTAGTCGCGCACTTCAGCAACCACGTCGGCGTACTGCGGGTTTTCCTGCATGGTGCCCGGCTCGCCCTGCATATGCATGACCACCACGCCGCAGTCGCTTTCGGCAGCGACCTGCACCATGGCCGGGTCGCGGAAGCCCGACACGTCGTTGATGATGGCCGCGCCCGCCTCCACGCAAGCGCGGGCGACCTCGGCATGGCGCGTGTCCACGCTCACGCACACGCCCTGTTCGGCAAGCGCGCGCACCACGGGAAGCACGCGAGCGGTCTCCTCCTCGACGGTCACTTCCGCCGAACCGGGGCGCGTCGACTCGCCGCCCACGTCGATGATGTGCGCGCCGTCGTCGACGAGCTTCTGCGCCCAGGCAAGCGCGGCTTCGGGCGCGTTGTGCGTACCGCCGTCGCTGAAGCTATCGGGGGTGACGTTCAGGATGCCCATGATCACGGGCCTGCGCGTGTCGAACTCGAACGAACCGCAATTCCAAAGCATGTCGATCGCCTTTCTTTAGGCCCGCCGTGCGCGGGCTGTATCTTGAAAGGGTCGCAACCTGCGGCGCGACCCTTTCCATGCAAACTATTCTATGCCGTTTCCCGGGAATGCCCGGAAAAGCTTATTGCCCATCGTTGCCGTGCGTCGGCGGAACCGGCGGCCTGCCGTCGGTCGGCTGCTGCGGCGCCGCCGGGGCTGCCGGCTGCGCGGGCGGAACCGGAGCCGGGGCGACGCTGCCGTCCTGCGGGACGCCGCCGTTCCAGTTCGGGTCGGCCAGCTGCTCGTCGCGGGCGCGGGCGGCCGCTTCCTCGGCCTCCTTCTTGGCGATGATGTCGCCCTCGCGCTGCAGGTAGTCGGACCAGGCGTTGTCCAGAAGCGCCTGGCACGCCTCGCCCTCGACGGTCTCGCGCTCAAGCAGCACGCTCGCCATCAGGTCCATCTGCTCGCGATGGCTGATGAGGATCTCGTAGGCGCGGTCGTGCGCTTCCTTCATGATGCGGGCGACCTCGTCGTCGATGCGCTTGGCGGTTTCCTCGGAGTAGTCCTGCGTGTTGCCCATGTCGCGGCCCAGGAACACCTCATGGTTGGGCTGGCCGAACACCTGCGTGCCCAGCTCGGACGACATGCCGTACTGCGTCACCATGGCGCGGGCCATCTTCGTGGCGCGCTCCAGGTCGTTGCTGGCGCCGGTGGTCACATCGTCGCAGAAGATCTCCTCCGCCACGCGGCCGCCCATGAACACGGCCAGCTCGTCGCGCATCTCGCCCACCGTGTTGAGGACCTTGTCCTCCTTCGGGATGGACAGCGTGTAGCCCAGCGCGCGACCGCGGCTGATGATGCTGATCTTGTGCACCGGGTCGGCCTTCGGAAGCAGGTGCCCCACCAGGGCGTGACCGCTTTCGTGGTAGGCGATGGTGTGCTTGGTCTGCTCGTCCATCACGCGGCCCTTGCGCTCGGGTCCGGCGATGACGCGCTCCATGGACTCACTGACTTCCTGCTGCGTGATGATCTTCTTGTTGCGGCGCGCCGTCAAAAGCGCGGCCTCGTTGAGCAGGTTCGCCAAATCGGCGCCGGAAAAGCCCGCAGTGAGCTTGGCCACGCTCGACAGGTTGACATCACTGCCGAGCGGCTTGTTCTTTGCGTGCACGTTCAGGATGCGCTCGCGGCCCTTCACGTCGGGCACGTCCACCACGATCTGGCGGTCGAAGCGGCCGGGGCGCAGCAGCGCGGGGTCGAGCACGTCGGAGCGGTTCGTGGCGGCGATGAGCACCACGGAGTCGTTGGCCTCGAAGCCGTCCATTTCCACGAGCAGCTGGTTTAGGGTCTGCTCGCGCTCGTCATGGCCGCCGCCCAAGCCGGTGCCGCGCTGACGGCCCACGGCGTCGATCTCGTCGATGAAGATGATGGACGGGCTTGCTTCCTTGGCCTGCTTGAACAGGTCACGCACGCGGGACGCGCCCACGCCGACGAACATTTCAACGAAGTCGGAGCCGGAAATGCTGAAGAACGGCACGCCCGCCTCGCCGGCCACGGCACGCGCGAGCAACGTCTTGCCGGTACCCGGAGGGCCCACCAACAGGCAGCCGCGCGGGATTTTCGCGCCCATGGACTGATACTTAGCCGGATTTGCCAGGAAGTCCTTGATCTCCTGCATCTCCTCGACGGCCTCATCGACACCGGCCACGTCCTCGAACTTCACGTCGGGGCGCTCCTCGACGTTCTGCTTGGCCTTGGCCTTGCCGAAGTTCATCTGCGAGTTGTTCGCCCGCTGCATTTGGTTGAACAGGAAGAACAGCATGGCGCCGATCAAAATGATGGGCAGAAGCGTCGCCAGGATGTCGCCCCAGGGGCTGGGCGTTTTCACCTCGTACTTGATTTCGGGATGGCTGGCCATCAGCTCGGACAAGGAGCTACCGGCCCACGTGGTGGTGAAGCTATGCTCCTCGCCAAGCCTTTGCTCGTCAAGATCGGTGGTGCCGACGCCGCCGAGCGTTTTACCGTCGGAATCCTTCTGCGTGGCGATAATCGCGTTCATCGAATTGAACGCGTCGTTAAAGGCGTCGGATGCGGTGCTGCCCGCCGTCACCGCCGGATAATACTTGCCCGTGATGGTGTAGTCGCCGGCGCTGTAGGTGACCTCGGTCACGCGACCCTGCTCGACGGCCTGCATGAATTCGGACGTGACCAGCTTGTCCGTAGTGGTGTTGCCGGCCTGCTGCATGGTCATGAACTGTTGCCCGACGACGAACGCGAACAGCAGAAACACGACTACCGCGACGATAGTGGTGCGGGGATTGGGCTGTTGAAGCTGCGATTTGTTGTTTTGCGGCATAGCCTTGCTTTCTTATTTGTAGAGCTCGGATTTCAGGACGCCGATGTAAGGCAGGTTGCGGTAACGCTCCGCGTAGTCGAGACCGTAACCGACGATAAACTCATCGGGGCACTCGAAACCGACGTAGGCGCAGTCGATCTTCGCCTGGGCGCGCGTCTTCTTGCGCAGCAGCGTGGCGACCGCGAGCGATTTCGGGTTGCGCGCCTGCAGGTTCTTCAGCAGGTAGCGAAGGGTGAGGCCGGAATCGAGGATGTCCTCGGCGATGACGACGTGGCGCCCCTCGATTTTCGAGGACAGGTCCTTTAGGATGCGCACGACGCCGGAGCTTTTCGCGCCGTTGCCGTAGGACGAGACGGCCATGTAGTCCATTTCGCAGGGAATTTCAATTTGCCGGGCCAGGTCGGCCATGAAGATGGCCGCGCCGCGAAGCACGGAGATGAGGATGATGCCGTCTTCGGCATCCTGGTAGTCCTTCGTGATGCCCGCGCCGATTTCCGCGACGCGCTGGGCGATTTGCTCCTCGGTAAACAGGATGCGATCGATGTCGTTATGCACGGTGCCAACCTCTTTGTTGCGTTTAACCAGCATAAGGCGCTCGCGCGCCTAGTGGTTGGTTAGTTTACCATTCGCCCATCAAGCCCACGTGACAATACCGTAACGCCACATAAATAGGTGCAAGGCGACGGCGCGGGGCGGCGGGAACTATTGCCGCAGGTCGGGGAATTCCTTGAGCAGGCGGGTGACCGGCAGGCCGATGACGGTGTCGATGTCGCCGTCGATGCACTCAATCAGGCGCGCACCCTCGCCCTGAGCCGCATAGGCGCCCGCCTTGTCGAAGGATTCGCCGACCGCCAGATACTTGGCCAGCTGCTCGTCAGTTTGCGGATGGAAGGTGACGTCGGCGGTGTCCACGAAGGTGCGGAAGCCCAGCGACACGTCCTCGGCAGTGGGCGCCGACACGAGCCACACCGACACCGCGGTCATCACCTGATGCGTGCGGCCCTGCAACTTCCGCAGCATGTGCTTGGCATCCGACAGGCTGGCGGGCTTGCCGAAGATTTCGTTGTCGCAGACCACCATGGTATCCGCGCCGATGATGGCCGCCATGCCGACGAAGTCGCCGGCAAGCACGTCCTGCATCACGGCGCCGGCCTTGCGTTCCGCGAGTTTCTTCGCGGCCTCGGGCGGGTTGGCGGCAAGGTCGGGCTCGAGCGTCTCGTCCACCTCGGAGACGCGAACGGTGAACTTCACGCCCTCGCGCTCAAGCAGGTCGCGGCGGCGCGGGCTTCCGCTGGCCAGGATCACCTCGAAGGCGAGTGGCTGGTCGGGCTGGCTGGACTGGCCGGACTGGCCGGGGGCCGCCGTCTCGTTCGCGGCGGTTTCGTCGGTATTCGTCATCAAAGGTTCCTTCCCTTGCTTTGCTTCTTCCTGCGTGCGCGGAACGCCGCCATGGGCTCCAGCCGCACGCCGCGCTTGTTCGCGCTCACCGCAATGTTACCCTGCACGTTGGCCACGTAGCCGCCGCGCGGGGCCGCCTGCTTGCCGCCCAGATCGTCCCAGGCCGCAAGCACCGCAT
>CAVBAM010000099.1:0-5847 GCA_963593315.1 Candidatus Methanomethylophilaceae archaeon
TGGGGATGCACAGCACCTCGTCCTTGATGAAGGCGTAGCTGGTCGGGTCCCAAGCAGTGTAACCGCGGGCCTCGAAGGTGGCGCGCAGGCCGCCGGAGGGGAAGCTCGAGGCGTCGGGCTCGCCCTGGATGAGCTCCTTGCCGCTGAAGCTCATGATGGCGCGGCCGTCGCCGGTGGGATCGAGGAAGCTGTCGTGCTTCTCGGACGTAATGCCGGACAGCGGCTGGAACCAGTGCGTGTAGTGCGTGGCGCCCTTCTCGATGGCCCATTCCTTCATGGCGTGCGCCACGACATTGGCCACCTCAAGGTTTAAGGGCTCACCCTTCTTGATGGTCTTCATCAGCTCTTTGTACGTTGCAGATGGCAGGCGCTCCTGCATCGTGTGCTCGTTGAACACCATCGAACCGTAGATCTCGGGAATTTTCGACATTGGCGTGAGCTCCTTCGTTGTAGCCGTCAAGACGTGTGTTTCAGGCCGCCGTTGCGCGATATAGGCGGCATGCTATCTGCATACCATAGCATCGAAGCCTTTGGAACACTTCGTCAACTTACTGAAACTCACGGTACCGGGCGATTGTTTCCGGCTGTTTTCACGCAACGAAACGTTCTGTTTCACTCGTAGTGCGCGCTGCCCGCCCGAAACGCGAAGAACCCGCCCCAAACGGGACGGGTTCTTCGAGAAAGGAATTCGGGCAAATACCATGCCCGATGATTCGCAATGCTTAGCGCTTGCTGAACTGCGGGCGCTTGCGGGCCTTCTTCAGACCGTACTTCTTGCGCTCGACCATACGGGCGTCGCGCGTGAGGAAGCCAGCCTTCTTCAGCTCGGCACGGTAATCGCCGGCGGCGAGCAGCGCACGGGAGATGCCGTGACGCAGGGCGCCAGCCTGACCGGAGATGCCGCCACCCTTGATGTTGGCCAGCACGTCGAAGTGATCCTGCGTGTCGGTCACCTTGAACGGGGTTTTGGCGTAGTCGAGCAGAGCCTCGCGGCCGAAGTATTCCTTGCCGTCGCGGCCGTTGACGGTCACCTTGCCGGTGCCGGGAACCAGACGGACGCGGGCCACGGCGTTCTTGCGGCGGCCAGTGCCGTAATACAGTGCTTCATTCGCCATGGGTTAGCCCTCCATCTTGATCTCGGTCGGCTTCTGAGCCATATGCGGATGCTCAGGACCGGCGTACACCTTCAGCTTCATGCCCTGGGCACGACCCAGCGTGTTCTTCGGCAGCATGCCCTTGACGGCATGCTCGATGACGCGCTCGGGGTGCTTGGCGATGGCCTCGGTGAAGGTTTCGGACTTCAGGCCGCCGGGATGACCGGTGTGGTGGCGATAGACCTTGTTCTGGGCCTTCGTGCCGGTGACGCGAACCTTCTCCGCGTTCACGATGATCACGAAGTCGCCGGTGTCCACGTGGGGGGTGTACTGGGGCTTGTGCTTGCCCTTGAGGATCTGGGCAGCCTTGGTAGCAACGCGGCCGAGGACCTGATCCTCGGCGTCGATGATGTACCAGTTGCGCTCGACCTCATGGGGCTTGGCGTGATACGTCTTCACTGTTTTTCCTCCATGTCCTGCCTGTCACGCTGTGCGGCCACAGCGCACAGGTTGTCGTTTTTCAAAAGTGCAAGTTCGTCAGCGGCCGGTTTCCTACGCCAGCACGCCGCACCGGGTCTGGACTTCCCTTTAGCGACGCTGCTTCCTTGCCTGCTTTTACGGGGCTTTTGAAAGCGAACTTTTGCAGTCTACTCTGCGCAGACTTCGCACGTCAACGACTTTTCAGAAGGGAGGGGCGGCAGCGGGGAATACTCCACAAGGCCTGCACGAACGGGCGGGGTTCGCGCAGGGCAAACCTGGTTCGCAGGCGCCACGGACACACCGACGCCGACCCATATCGCGAACGCACCCGGATACGCACCCCGCCGCGTGCGTACGCCCGGCAATCCGGCATGGCGATAACACGTATTCCACTTTGGATATACCCCGGCAATCTGCGCTTTTGATATGATGCAGGAACAGACCGTTCGCCAGCCATTACGCGCCGCTTGGCCGCGCAACAGCAGGCGGACAACCCGCACCACTTTCGTCGCGAAAGGACTTCGTATGCCTATCAGGATTCCTGATCAGCTGCCCGCAACCGAACAGCTTGAGAGCGAGAACATCTTCGTCATGACGGAGAACCGGGCCATGCACCAGGACATCCGCCCGCTGCGCGTGCTCCTGCTCAACCTCATGCCGAAGAAGATCGAAACCGAGACGCAGATCATGCGCAAGCTTTCGAACACCCCGCTGCAGATCGAGGTGGATCTGCTCCACACCATCAGCCACGAGTCGAAGAACGTCTCGCGCGAGCACTTGCAGGCGTTCTACCGCTCCTTCGACGAGATCAAGGACACGCGTTACGACGGCATGATCATCACCGGCGCGCCGGTCGAGCTGCACGAGTTCGAGGATGTCGATTACTGGGAGGAGCTGTGCCGCATCATGGAATGGTCGCGCACCAACGTTCACTCCACGCTGCACATCTGCTGGGGCGCGCAGGCCGGCATCTATTTCCACTACGGCGTGCAGAAGCACGAGCTGCCGGCAAAACTGTCCGGCGTGTTCCTGCATGACGTGAACAAGCCCTCCAGCCCGCTCGTGCGCGGCTTCGACGACAAGTTCTGGGCGCCGCATTCCCGCCACACGACCGTCTACGCCGAGGATATCGAGGCGAACCCGCTGCTCGAGATCATCGCCAACTCCGACGAGGCCGGCGTTTACATTGCGAAGAGCACCGACAGCAGGCACTTCTTCGTGTTCGGGCACCCTGAGTATGACTCCGACACGCTGCGCAACGAATACGACCGCGACGTGTCCAAGGGGCTCGACGTGCCGGTGCCGGCGCATTACTTCCCGGATGACGACCCCACGCGCGACCCGGTCAGCACGTGGCGCGCGCACGCGCAGCTGCTCTACACGAACTGGCTGAACTACTACGTGTACCAGACCACGCCCTACGACCTGAACACGCTGGGAGACTAGCGTCCGTGCCGAAGCGCTACTACACGTTGAAACCGCAGACGACGCCCTTGCCGAGCGCTACCGCCGGCAAGGGCGCTTCACGTTGCGCCCGCGAGGGCGAGGGCGCCGCTGCAGGCAGCCATCCGACAGGCAATGGGCAGCCCGCAAACGACCCGTTCATCCGCGCGGAGGCCGAGGACGACGACGGCTACGACCCGTATTCGGACCGTCCGCCCGCACCGGAAGAGACGTTCCAGGAAGACCCCTGGCGGTAGCCCCTATTCGTTCCAGCTCAGGAACTCTTCGACGCTCATTTCCTCGAAGCTGCGGAAGGCATGTTCGGCCTTTTCCGCGAGCACGCCGAAGGCCCCGGCATTGTCGTTATCGTACACGGCGAGCGTGCGATACCCCGCTCCCCCAAGCGTGTCGAGTGCATAGGCGGAATCCTCGACGCCCCACGTGGTTGCCAGCGGCGTGCCCATGATCTCGCGCGCGCGGTCCCACACCGCGGGCTCGCGCTTCGTGGAATGAACGTCCTCCACCGACAAAATGCGCTCGAGCATCGGGGCAAACCCGCAGCGCTCAAGGCCCGCAACCAGGTACGGTTTCGGGCTGGAAGACGCCACCGTCATGTGCACGCCCGCGCGCGCCAGCCCCTCAACGAATGCCAGCGCGCCGGGACGCGCCTGCGCACGGGTGCTATAGAAGTCCAGCATGTATTCGTCGATCATGCGCACCGCATCGGAGGAGTTGTCGCCCAAGCCGTAACGCTCGTGCAGGTACACTCCGCATTCGGGAATGCTCATCGGCCCCATGGCGGCCACATCCTCGCTCGTCGCCACGGCGCCGGCGCGGCTAATAAGCTCGCTCTGCATCCCATACCAAACGCCCATTGAATCGATGAGCGTGCCGTCGCAATCGAAAATCACGCCGATAGTGCTCGCGTCCATGTTTTCCTCCCGCATGATCGAACTGAGAATGGTTCCGCTTTCCCCGCAAGCATAAACGGACTGCCCGAGCACGACGCTCATCAGGCGCGGGCACCATCAATCGCCCATAGGAAAGGGGTTCGCGGGGGACCGCGCGGCGGCGGCGCCTGGCACGGTGGGCTGCGCGGCGGCGGCGCGCATTTTCGGGGCACCCAAGTTCGCAACCCGATGACCCCCGGGTCCACATCCGCGACAGACGCCGACCGGCGCCCGCAGCAGCGAAACGGCAGCTCGCCGACTTCCGCCCATGTCCGGGCGATTGCCTTCCCATTGCATCCTTGTTTCCGTTTTCGAACGATGCTGTTTCATCGCCCGCAAGATACCGATTCGCAACATCCTTCCCATAGCTTCAAAAAAAGGAGAGCATCTGACGAACCGAGGGAGGCGACGTGGAGAGGGGTTCCAGCCGAGCCGAACAAGCGAAACCGAAACGGAGAACGCGCCGCAAATCCTCGGCGTCGTATGGCGTTGCGCCCGGAGGAGCCACGACGCAGCTTCCCGAAGACTTCCTGCTGCACAGCCCCGCCGCCGACCATGCCGCACCCGCGCATGCGTTCAGCCAATCCGCCCGCGCCCGCACCGAAGCGACGGGCGAAACGGCGGGCGCCATGCCCGACCCCACGCCGGCGAGCGCATCCGGCATGCTGCCGAAAGCGCCCGGGCTGCGCATCCCCCCGCATCTCGACGGCAGTGCGGGCGCAAACGGGCTCGCGCCGTTCGCCGCCTACGGAACCGGTTCCTTGGCGCCGTTTTGGCTGTCCAGCGGCGTATGCGAGCAATGGGGGCTGAACCTGTTCTCAACCGAGCTGCGCCTTGCGGCCGTTTCGGAAAACGCCACCTTCGCCGTCGTCGAGCACGGACGCCCGACCGCCGTGGTGCGCGTCAGCCAACCCGGCTACGTGGGAGGCGCCGTCGCCGTGGCGTCCGAAATCGCCTGGGTGGACGCGCTACGCAACTTACCCGGCGTGCGCGTCGTGCGCAACATCCCCACCGCGTCGGGGTTCCCCGTGGCCACCATCCGCGACGAGGGAGGGCGCGCCTGGACATGCGTGTGCATGTCGTTTGCGCCAGGTTCCGCGATGGATGCGCTGGCCGACCTGCGCCCGTACTTCCGGGCAATCGGAGCTGCAGCCGCGCGCCTGCACACGCATGCGCGCTCCTGGACGCCGCCCGAGGGTTTCAAGCGTTTCACCTGGGGAATCGATGACATGGTGGGCGAATTCCCGCGCTGGGGGCGCTGGCAGGACCATGTGAGCGACCCTGCACGGGCCAAAATACTGGCGCAGGCCGAAAACGCCGCGGTCGCCGCCCTTTCAGCCTGCCCGCGCACCCCGCAGAACTGGGGGCTCGTACATGGCGACCTTCGGCCGGGAAACATGATCGTCGGGCCCGACGGCGATTTCACCATCATCGATTTCGACGACTGCGGCTATTCCTGGTACGTCTACGACTTCGCTTGCTCCCTGTCGTTTCTGGAGCACGAACCGATAGCTCCCCAGCTGGCGAAACTTTGGCTCGAAGGGTATCAAAGCGTCGCGGCGCTGACCGACGACGACCTGGCTTGCGCCTGCGCGCTGTCGATGCTGCGCCGACTGCAACTGCTGGGCTGGGCCGCCGGGCACTATCCCGACGCGCTTCCCGCGCATCTGCGAAACACGCTGGAATCGGGCGCGGAGCTCTGCGCCGAACGCTACCTGCGCAACCCCCTGTGGTTACTAGAGGAATAAACGCAAAACGTCGCGAACCCATCCTCGCAGCCGCATTCTCAAGAGCGCGCATGCCGGCGAAGCCGGCATAATGGACCCGCAGGTGGCGCAAAAGTCAGCGAGGGGCCCTGTGGTGCCCGGAATTCGCTTGAA
>CAVBAM010000100.1:0-5815 GCA_963593315.1 Candidatus Methanomethylophilaceae archaeon
TCCTCATCGGCCTGAAAATCCTTCTAGAGCACCTCGGCATCCTCGCGTTCTAGCTGCGCGTGGTCAAACGCCGCTATTCCACCGGATAGCTGCCGAGCACCTTCACCTCGCGCAGCTTCAGGCGCAGGCAATTCAGCGCCGTTTGCACCGCCAAATCGCTTGCCGAGCCCTCGATATCCACGAAGAACATGTAATCGCCTAGGGCCTGCTTGGTCGGGCGGCTCTGGATCTTTACCAGATTGATACCCGCATAGGCGAACTCCGACAGGATCATCAGCAGCGCGCCGGGGCGGTCGGCCTGCAGAAACAGCGCCAGCGAGGTCTTGTACCGCTCGCCTTCAAGCACCGGCGCGTGGGCCTGGCGCCCGATCAGCGCGAACTGGGTCTGGTTGCCGAAGTGGTCCTCGATGCCCTCCTCCTCGACGCGCGCCCCATACAGCTTCGCGGCGAACGCGTTGCCGATGCCGGCGATGGACTTGTCGGCCGCGGCGCGCCGTGCCGAATCGGCGGTGGAGGAAACCGTCACGGTCGGGATGCCGTGCAGGTGGTCGTTGAGGTAGCGACGGCACTGCGCAAGCCCCTGCGGGTGGCTTGCGATCATCTTCACGTCATCGAGCGTTGCCTCGGGATGCATGATCAGGCAGTGATGGATGTCGAGCACGTGCTCGCCCAGAATCGTCGCCGACGAACGGAACGCGAAATTGTCGAGCGTCGCCGTGACCGGCCCCTCAAGCGCGTTTTCCACGGCCACGACGCCGTATTCGCACTTGCCGCGGTCCACGCAGTCGAACACCTCGGAAAGCGAGGGGCACTCCACCAGCTCGGGGTCTTCGATTCCCAAGCGCGCGGCGAACGCCCGCGCTGCTTCGTCGTGGTAGGTTCCGGCGGGGCCGAGATAGGCGAACGAGTTATTCGATTGATCGGACATGCTCTCTCCTTGCGTTCATCTTTTAATTTGATACGCTTGCCATGATAACGGTTTCCTAACGAGAATAGCGTGCTATCATGCGCAGCGGGAGTGGAGACGACTGGTGATGGGGGTCTGCGACCTCATCATCAATCGGCGCGGAAATCTCCGCGCGCATCTTCGCCAAGCAAGACGAGACGCCATGATCGCATGGCAAACCAGGCTGTTTCAGGGGCAGCCTTGGGTTCGTGCGTGTTGCACGGTTGAATTGCGCCTTTTTTCGCGCGCTTCTTCCCTCCGCAAACATATTGGATAGCCCTTGCAACTTGTGCAAGGGCAGACGAGAAACACCCAAAGGAGGTGTGCGTATGGAAGGAGAGGCCGCAACATCCGCGTTCACGAACGCGCTTGAGGCCAGGGGGGTCACCCGCCGCGACTTCATGCTGCTGTGCGGCAGCGTGGCCGCCGCCGCTGGTTTGTCCCAGTTGACGGTGCCGAAGGTTGCCGATGCCCTCGAAAAATCCGTCATCGGCGCAACGAAGGGTAATCTCTACCCGGTTATCTGGATCGAAGGCGCTTCCTGCACCGGTTGCACGGAATCCTTCGCCCAGGCCCAAACCCCGAACGCCGCTGAGGTCGTTCTGGACATGATCTCGCTGAACTACTCCGAGACGCTGTCCGCGGCTGCCGGTTATTCCATGGAAGAGGCCAAGGAGCAGACCATCGAGGCCGGCGACTACATCCTCATCTATGAGGGCGCCGTGCAGGAGAAGTGGGGCGGCAACGCCCTGCGCGTGGCCGGCAAGCCCGGCACCGAGCACCTGATCGAGGCCGCGAAGAACGCCAACGCCGTCGTCGCGCTCGGCTCGTGCGCCGTCAACGGCGGCTGGATGGGCGCCAAGCCCAATTCCACCGATGCCACCGGCGTGCAGGCCTACCTGAACAAGGCCGGCATCAGCGTGCCCGTCGTCAACGTTCCCGGCTGCCCGGCCAACCCCGAGTGGCTCACCAGCGTGCTCGTCGACGTCGTGCTCATGAAGCTCAAGCCCACCGAGCTCGACCTCACCAGCGAGGGCAAGCCCGCCGGCATCTTCAGCCAGACCATCCATGACAACTGCGAGCGTCGCGGTCATTTCGAGAACGGCGAGTTCGTCTACCAGTTCGGCTCCGAAGAGGAGAAGAAGGGCTACTGCCTCTATCCTCTGGGTTGCCGCGGCCCGCAGACGAAGTCCAACTGCGGCATCGTCATGTGGAACGATCGCCGCAGCTGGTGCGTGCAGGCCGGCGCCCCGTGCATCGGCTGCTGCGAGGCCAACCCCAACGACCCGGGCGACAACTGGGTCGAGGTGAACACCCCGTTCATCAAGCGTCACCGCACGCTGCACATCGGCGACTGGGACGTCCAGCCGACCACCATCGCGGTTGGCGTCACGGGCCTGCTCGCCGCAGCGCTCGTGGTCCACGGCTTCGGCATGAAGCTGACCGGGCGCATGGACGGCGGCGCCGACTTCGAGGAGAAGCGCGCTTGGGATGCCAAGCACCCCGAGAAGTCCGTCGGCTCCTATAACCTGTCCGAGGACGAGCGTCGCGCGCTCTATGCCGAAGACGCCGGCCATCCCGAAAACGACACGACCCAGGAAGGGAGGTAAGCCATGACGCGTTCCGTAATCGATCCCGTAACCCGCATCGAGGGTCACCTGCGCGTTGAGATGGAAGTGGAAAACGGCAAGGTTTCCGACGCCTGGGTTTCCGGCGGCTGCTTCCGCGGCATGGAGCTTGTCGTGCAGAACCGCACGCCCGAGGACGCTGCCATGATCGTGCAGCGCATCTGTGGCGTGTGCCCGACCTCTCATGCGCATGCGTCCACCATCGCGGCTGAGAAGGCCTACGGCATCACCATCTCCAACAACGCCCGCATCATCCGCAACCTCATCGAGGGCGCGCAGTTCCTGCATAGCCACATCCTGTGGTTCTACAACCTCGCGGCTCTCGACTATGTCAACCCCATCAACGCCCTGAAGGCCGACGCCGCCGACGCCGCCGACTTGGCTCGTGCCGCCGGCACGTCCATGAACAGCGACTTCGTGGCGCTCAAAGAGCACCTGTCCGCGTTCGCCGAGAACGGCCAGCTGTCCATCTTCAGCGGCAACTGGTTCGACGCCGACGACGGCACCGCTTACAAGCTGCCGGCCGAGCTCGACCTCATCTGCACGGCTCATTACCTCGAGGCGCTCGGCATGCAGGCCAAGGCATCGCAAATCTCCGCCCTGCTCGGCGGCAAGATGCCTCACGTCATGACCATCCGCCCGGGCGGCACGGCCTTTGTGCCCACCGACCAGAAGCTCGACGATCTGAAGCTGCTCGTCGACGAGCTCTACACCTGGGTTGAGGCCACCATGCTTCCCGACACGCTTGCGCTGGCGCCCTACTACGCCGACGCGCTCACGTTCGGCAAGGGCTGCGGCCGCTACATCGCCTGGGGCGTCTTCGAGCGCGAAGACTTCAAGATGGCCAACCGCTATCTGCCCTGCGGCGTGCTCGACGAGAACCTCAACCTCTCCGAGCCCGACGAGAAGAAGATCGCCGAATACGTCGGCCATTCTTGGTACAAGGGCTCCGAGGTCTATCAGGCCCCGAACTTCACCACTGAGCCTGAGTTCACGGAGTACAACGTCAACGACCGCTACTCCTGGGTGAAGTGCCCCACCTACGACGGCAAGGCCATGGAAGCCACCAGCCTCTCGCGTGTGCTGGCGGCCTACAAGCGCAACGTGCCGTTCATCAAGGAAAACGTCGACGGCTTCCTGAAGGACCTGGGCCAGGACGGCAACATCGCCATCGCCCAGTCCACGCTCGGCCGCACGGCTATCCGCCAGATCGAGACGCTCTACATCGCCGGTTTGATGAAGGACTGGGTTGACGAGCTGATCGAGGCCGTGAAGTCCGGCGACTCCGAGTACTTCCGCGCCCCGCAGACCTCCGACGGCGAAGGCAGCGGCATGTGGGAGGCCCCGCGCGGCGCCCTCTACCACAGCGAGTCGGTCAAGGGCGGCAAGATCCAGGGCTACCAGATCATCATCCCGTCCACGTGGAACTTGGCTCCGAAGAACCAGAACGGCGAGCACGGCCCGCTCGAGCAGGCGCTTATCGGCGTGCCGGTCGGCGACATCGAGAAGCCGATCAACGCGCTGCGCACGGTCCATTCGTTCGACCCCTGCACGGCATGCTCGGTGCACATCTCCGAGCCGGCCACCGGCAAGCGTTTCGAAACCATGACGAGCCCTTGGGGGGTGAAGTAGCATGGCGCACTTGGCACACTACCGTGAAGCTCATCCGATGCAGTTCGTCATCACGCACTGGATCAACCTCATCGCGATGATCCTGCTGATCTTCACGGGCTTCTATATCCACTACCCGTTCTTCTGGGGCTTCGAGTCCATGGCGCGCGGCCTGCACGTGTTCTTCGGCTTCGTGCTGTTCATCAACTGCATCGTGCGCGTGATCATGGCCTTCATCGTGAAGTCGGCCCCGACCGGCGGCACCCGCAAGCAGGTCACCGACTTCCAGACGTGGCTTCCGCAGAAGGACAACCTGCACCAGGGTCCGGAGTGGATCAAGTACTACCTGTTCGTCAAGAAGGATCACCCGCTGTCCGCCAAGCTCGGCGTTCCGCAGAAGATCAGCTACCTGCTCATCCCGATCCTGATCATCGTGATGTTCTACACCGGCTGCGCGCTGTGGGTTCCCACGGCCGACCTGCCGCTGTTCGCCGCCGGCACCGCCGCCGTCGGTGGGCTGATGTCCATGCGCATCATCCACTACTTCATGATGTTCGTGTTCATCTGCTTCATGTTCATCCACGTCTACCTGGCTAATGTCGAAGGCATCGCCCCGACGCTGCTCATGTTCTTCCATAAGGAGCATGGCGGCCTGGTCTACGACCCCGACAAGCACGTTATCGTCGGCGAGGACGACCTGGGTCATTCGAAGCACTAAGCGCACCTTTTAGTTGCGTGTTGGGCCCGGCGGGCAGGTACCGTCGGGCCCTTTTTATGGATTGGCTGAATGGGCGAAAGCTCTTCGCCGTGGGGGATCTTGACCCTGTTGGCTGTTTGGTTGCGGGCCAGGTTGCGGGATGCCGCGGAGTCCTTGGGCGCTGCGTGGGTGCTGGGCGCCGCGCTGGTCCCAACGTGCAGCACGCTCCGCATACATCCCCGTCGGCGAAGTGCTTTCCTGATTGGTCGCGTTGTCGCGCCAATACCTGAATAAGGAGCGTTCTATGTCTGAACTTACTGATGAGCAGATTGCCGCCGAGGAGCGGTTCTTGGAAGGCGTCCCGCGCTGGAGCATCGGCGCCATTTTCCTGCCGCCCATTTGGGGCCCGGCGCATGGGCTGTGGATCGCCATCCTGTTCTACCCGCTGTGGCTGTTCGCCGACAACATGTTCTATGCGGCGTATTCCGAACGTACGCCGCTGGCTATCGGGCTTGCCGTCATCGTCGGCCTTGCGCTTTTGGGCGTCACCCTGCTCTTCTCGCGACTTTCGCAGCCGTATGCGGCGCACCGCGCGCATGCCCGTGGGGTTTCCAAGCTCGCGTTCGTGCATCGCGAGCGGCTCTGGGCGATTGCGTCCGTTGTCGTGGGGCTTGCGATGATCGCATTCGCTACTTGGTACAACTTGGTTATCCGCCCCGGACTGGGGGCGTAGGCGATGGCCGAGCTGCATGACTACATGCTTTCCGACGAGAAGGTTCCTGCCGAGGTGGCGCCGGGGCGTATCGCGGTGCTGTGCGTCGGCAATCGCCTGATGCTCGACGATGGGCTGGGACCAGCGGTTTTCGACGAGCTTGTTGCCGGCTGGGATATTCCCGACAACGTGGAGCTTTTGGACCTAGGCTGCCTGAGCCT
>CAVBAM010000101.1:0-5729 GCA_963593315.1 Candidatus Methanomethylophilaceae archaeon
ATGCTCCGGCTTCGCCGGAGTGCGCGCTCTTGCGAACGCGCCTACGAAAATCTGCTTGAGACGTTATCTCAACTGCACAATCTTCGCTTGGATCCCTTCCCTATCCTGCTCACCAACGCGTCCGAGACGAGCACCGCCGTTAGCTGAGGATTGCGTCGAGCTCCAGAGGCGGTTCTATGCGGCAGACATAATCGTCCGCAGCCTCGTCGATATCAAGCAGGACGTGGCTTCGATCGGGCAGGCCGCCCTCGACGATGCTCTGGGCGATGCGGTCGACGACCTCGCGCTGCACCAAGCGCTTGCAGGGTCGGGCACCATACACCGGATCGAACCCGTCGATGGACAGGCGCTCCATGGCGGCAGGCGTGACGTCGAGTGTGACGCGACGGTCGGCCAGGCGCTTGCGCACGTCATCGAGCTGCAACTCAACGATGGGCTCCATGTCGGCAATAGACAGGGCATGGAAGGTGATGACGTCATCGATACGGTTGAGGAATTCGGGGCGGAACGTGTTGCGCAGCGCGTCGTTGATGGCGTTCGACAGGTCGGCAAGGCTCTTAGCCGCCGATTGCACATCGCCTTTCATCACGTTCTCCATGACATCGCCCATCGTTTCCTGGTTGGCGTTCGCGCTTTCGTATTCACGAATCGCCTGGGAACCGATATTGCTGGTCATGATGATGATGGCGTTCTTGAACGACACCAAACGGCCTTGGCCATCGGTTAGACGCCCGTCGTCGAGCACCTGCAGCAGGATGTTGAACACGTCGGGGTGAGCCTTTTCCACCTCATCGAGCAGGATGACGCTGTAGGGACGCCGACGCACAGCCTCCGTGAGCTGGCCGCCCTCGTCGTAACCGACGTACCCCGGAGGGGCCCCGATAAGGCGCTGGACGCTGAACTTCTCCATGTACTCGGACATGTCGATGCGCACCATGGCCTTTTCGCTGTCGAATAGGCATTCAGCCAACGCCTTCGCCAGCTCCGTCTTGCCGACGCCAGTCGGGCCGAGGAACAGAAACGAGCCAATGGGCTTGTTCGGGTCGGACAGGCCCGCGCGGTTGCGGCGGATTGCCCCGGCAACTGCAGACACCGCCTCGTCCTGGCCGATAACGCGTTCATGCAGCTTGGACTCAAGATCGACGAGCTTCTCCATTTCACCCTGCATCATCTTGGACACGGGAATGCCAGTCCAGGCGGAGACGACCTCGGCGATCTCCTCCTGGGAGACCTCCTCTTTCAAGATGGCGCCGTCTTGCTGCTTGGTATTGAGTTCCTGTTCGGCCTGTTCGAGCTTGCGCTGCAGGTCGGGAATGCGGCCATAACGGATTTCGGAAGCCTTGACCAGGTCGCCCTCGCGCGTGGCGCGCTCCTCTTCGGTTTGCGCGGCCTCGAGGTCGGCTTTGAGGTTCTGAACGTTTTCGATGACGTCCTTCTCGTTCTGCCACTCCGCCTTGCGCTTCGACAGACCGTCTTTCGCCTCGGCTATTTCCTTGCGAAGGCTTTCCAGACGCTCGCGGCTGACCTCATCGGTCTCTTTCATGAGCGCCTGCTCCTCGATCTGCATCTGCGTGAGCTTGCGCTCCGCCAGGTCGACCTCTTCGGGCATGCTGTCGATTTCGATGCGCAAACGGCTTGCCGCCTCGTCCATGAGGTCGATTGCCTTGTCAGGAAGGAACCGATCGGAAATGTAGCGGTTCGACAGCTCGGCGCAGGAAACGATAGCCGCATCGGTGATGCGGACGCCGTGATGGATTTCGTACTTCTCCTTCAAGCCTCGAAGGATGGCGATGGTGTCCTCGACCGTCGGCTCGCTGACGACGACCGTCTGGAAACGGCGCTCAAGCGCCGCGTCCTTCTCGATGTACTTGCGGTACTCGTCGAGCGTGGTGGCGCCGATGGCATGCAGCTCGCCGCGAGCAAGCGCGGGCTTGAGCATATTGCCGGCATCCATCGAGCTGTCGCCCGTGGAACCTGCGCCCACGATGGTGTGCAGCTCGTCAATGAACAGGATGATCTGCCCGTTGCTTTCCTTAACCTCGCGCAGGACGGCCTTCAACCGGTCCTCGAATTCGCCGCGGTATTTCGCGCCGGCGACCATGGCGCCCAGGTCGAGCGCGATAACGTCATGGTCCTTCAAGCCGGAAGGAACGTCACCTGCGACGATGCGCTGGGCGAGCCCCTCCACGATGGCCGTTTTGCCGACGCCGGGTTCGCCGATGAGCACGGGGTTGTTCTTCGTGCGGCGGCTGAGCACCTGGATGGTCCGGCGGATTTCCTCGGAACGGCCGATTACCGGATCGAGCTTGCCCTCGCGCGCTTTCTGCGTGAGGTTCTGCCCGTATTGGTTGAGCGCGTCGAGCTCCGGCTTGCTCTGCTGATCGGTAACGCGCGTGGAGCCGCGCAGGGATTCGTACGCTTCCTCAACGGTCTTGCCCGTGATGCCCAGCGCATTCAGGACGCGCCCTGCATCCGTTTTATCCTCGGCCAGCGCGACGAGCAGGTGCTCCGTGGTCGCATAGCTGTCGCCCATGCGCTCGGCAGCCTTCACTGCGTTGTCGATGACTTTCATCAGGTCGTTGCTCGGCATGGCCATGGGCAGCGTGGACCCGGAAGCCTTCGGCATCTTCGCGATGGCATCGTCGACGTTCTGCGCAAGCAGCGCAGGGTCGGCGCCGACGCGCTTGATGATTGCGGATAGGTTGTTTTCGGATGCATCCAACATGGCCTTCAGCAGATGAATCGGCTGAATAGTGCTGGATTGCGCATCTCCGGCCACGCCCATGGACGCCTGAAAGGCCTCCTGTGCCGTAACCGCTAATTTATCTAGTCTCATAAGGAACCTCCTCACGAAAAGGTTCTAAAGCTTCTTTCTACTTTTACTTTTCACGGCGCCGCTTCACTGCGGCGCACTTCACAGCAGCACGTTCGGACGGCGCACGACGATGGCGGTCGGCGATTGCACGAGCGAATTCACGCTTTCGCGCGTCTCCATCTCATGTACGCGGTCGGCAAGCCGGCGAACCCTCTTGTGAAGGTCGTCGATTTCCTGGTCGCGCTCGTCAAGACGCCCTTGCAGGTCGAGGATGCGGATTACGCCGGCAAGGTTGATACCCTCGCCGGTCAACTCGTTTATGAGATTGAGCCGCTCGATATCGGCCTGCGAGTACATGCGCGTGTTGCCGCTCGTTCGCTGGGGTGTGACCAGGCCCTTCTGCTCATATGCGCGCAACGTTTGCGGATGAACGCCCGCAAGCTCGGCCGCGACGCCAATCATGTAGAGAGGTCGGTTGCGATCAGTCCATTCGGGCATGGCTACCAGCTCCTCACGTTATCGGTGGTTGCGCTCAGATATGCTTCCATGGCTTGCCGCTGCTCGTCGTTCATGGAGCGCGGAACTTGCACCTTCACGGTGATCTTCAAGTCGCCCTCGCCCGCGCCTTTGAGCTTTGGAGCCCCTTTGCCACGCACCGACAGAACGGTTTCGTCCTGCGTTCCCGCGGGAACTTTCACGCGCACCTTCGTACCATCGGGCGCGGGAACGACAACGCTTGCGCCCAATGCGGCCTCCGCAATGCTCACCGGGACCTCCAGCAGCACATCGGCCCCATCACGCTTGAAATACGCATGATCCTCGATGCGCGTGGTGACCAGCAAGTCTCCCGCATCGCCACCCGCCTCGCCAGGCGCACCTTTGCCACGGAAGCGGACACGACCACCGTCGACGGCCCCCGCCGGCACTTTCACCGTCAGGGTCTCCGGCTCGTTTTTGCCGGGAATGCGCACCGTCACGCGTTTTTCGGTGCCGCGGAACGCCTCGTCAAACGTTATATTCAGCGTGACGTTCATGTCCTGGCCCTTGCGCGGGCGAGGCTGGCGCCCGCCGAAGCCGGAGCCTCCGTTGAAATTCCAATCGGTACCAAAGGCGCCCTCGCCACGGCGAATGCTTTCCAGGATGTCGGCCCAGCTGCCGAAGCCGCCGCCCGCGCCCCCGAAAATGTCGTCCATGTTGACGGAGCCGCCCCAGCCGTGAGGAATTTGACTTTGGCTCGCCGTTCCATATTGGTCGTACAGCTTGCGCTTCTTATCGTCCGACAAGACCTCGTACGCCTCGTTGAGCTCCTTGAACTTCGCCTCGTCGCCACCGGCATCGGGGTGATGCTTCCGCGCAAGTTTGCGAAACGCCTTCTTTATCTCGTCGGTGGACGCCGTGCGCGGAACGCCCAGCGTCTTGTAGTAGTCCGGAGTAGCCGGCATGCGATCCACCTTCCTTTCCATTTGAACAGCAAGGGCGGACATGCCGCCCGCCCTTACCTTGCTTGATTACTCTTCTTCCGCCTCGGGCTTCGGCCGCTTCGGACCACCCGTGGTCACGGTGACCATCGCCGGCCTGAGCACCTTCGCGCCCATTTTGTAGCCCTTCTGGTACACCTGGTTCACGGTTTCGTCCGGAACCGAGGCATCTTCGACCGTCGCGACCGCCTGGCACTCGAGCGCGTCGAACGCCTCGCCCGCCGGATCGATGACGGCGACGCCGCCGCTCGTCAGCACGCCGACGAACTTGCTATGCACGGCTTTCACGCCGTCCATCAGGCCGGACTCGCCGTTCTGCTCTGCATAGTCGATAGTGCGCTCGAAGTCGTCGATGACGGGAAGCAGGCTTTCGACCAGCTTTTCACCTGCACGGGCGCGTTCAGCTTCACGCTGCTCGGCCGTACGGCGGCGATACGTGTCCCACTCGGCGTGCAAGCGCAAGTACTTGTCCTGCCACTCGGCCGCCTTTGCCTCGGCTTGAGCCACGAGCTCGTCGTTCGTAGCTGCGGCCTCTTCCGAACCGGCCTCCTCGCAACCCTCCGGCTGCGCATCGATTACCTCGGCTTCCGCAACCTGGGCCTCGTCCTCGGGCGACGCTTCCGCGGATTTTGCCTCGTCAACGTCCTGGATGGGAATCTGTTTGCCCTCGTCCTGCGTCGCGCGCTCAGGCTCGGGCGTGCTCTGCGTTGCCATGGCTACTACTTCCCTTCCTTGGTGTCGTCAACGACCTCGTAGTCGGCCTCGATCGGACCGTCGTCGGACTGAGCACCCGCAGCGGCACCTTCGGCGCCAGGCTGAGCCTGCTGGCTGTAGGCGACCTCTGCCAGCTTGTAGCCGGCCTGCTGCAGCTTCTCGGTTGCAGCCTTGATGGCGTCGATATCGGAGCCGGCCAGGACGCTCTTCGCCTCGTTGATGGCCTCCTCGGCGGCAGACTTGGAATCGGCGGGAACCTTGTCACCCAGCTCGGTAAGCGTCTGCTCCGTCGCGTTGACCAGGGCATCGCAGTTGTTGCGGGTCTCGACCTCTTCCTTGCGCTTCTTGTCTTCCTCGGCGTGGGCCTCGGCGTCCTTAACCATGCGATCGACTTCGTCGTCGTTCAGGGCGGTGGAGCCGCTGATGGTGATCTGCTGCTGCTTGCCGGTGCCCAGATCCTTCGCGGACACGTTCACGATGCCGTTGGCGTCGATGTCGAAGGTGACCTCGATCTGCGGCACGCCGCGACGGGCAGCCGGGATGCCGGTCAGCTGGAACTTGCCGAGCGTCTTGTTGTCCTGGGCCATCTGACGCTCGCCCTGCAGGACGTGGATTTCAACGGACGTCTGGTTATCGGCAGCCGTGGAGTACACCTCGGTCTTGCGGGTCGGGATGGTGGTGTTGCGGTCGATCATCTTGGTCATGACGCCGCCCATGGTCTC
>CAVBAM010000102.1:0-5633 GCA_963593315.1 Candidatus Methanomethylophilaceae archaeon
CCGCAGGGCGTGTGCGTGGTGCTGGAGGCCGAGCACATGTGCATGAGCATGCGCGGCGTGAAGAAGCCCGGCAGCCGCACGGTCACCTCGGCGGTGCGCGGCGTGTTCGCCGGCAGCACCGACGCCGCTCGCGCCTCGCGCACCGAGGCCATGTCGCTCATCCTGCGCGACGCGCGCTAAACGCCGCTGGCTAGTTTACCTATGGAAGCGGTGATAGACGGCTGCCAGGCCCTGTTCGGCATGGCGCCGTGGTGGCTTGCGCTCCTGTGCGCCTTCGTGTTTTTGGCGGGCTACGTCGATTCGATCGCGGGCGGCGGCGGGCTCATCTCCCTCCCCGCGTATTTGATCGTCGGGCTGCCCACGCATGCGGCCATCGCCACCAACAAGCTTAGCTCCACCATGGGAACTACAATCGCCACCTGGCATTTCGCGCGTTCCGGATACATTCAGTGGAAGCTTGCCGCGGGATGCATCGTGTGCGCCATGGTCGGTTCGGTTGCCGGATCGAACCTCGTGCTCGTCACCAGCGACGCCTTCCTGCGCGTGTTTCTGCTGGTCGTGCTTCCCGTGACGGCTCTTTACGTCATGCGCTCGAAAAGCTTTGGCAAGGTGGACAAGGAACCGCTCTCTCCCGGCAAAACGCGCGCGCTGTGCTTCGCCATCGCGCTTGCGGTGGGCATCTACGACGGCTTTTACGGCCCGGGGACGGGAACGTTTCTGATGCTGCTGCTCACCGGCGTGGCGCACCTGAAGCTCACGAGTGCCGCCGGCATCACGAAGGCTATCAACCTGACCACCAATATCTCGGCGCTCGCGGTGTTCCTTTTGCACGGGCAGGTGCTTTTGCTGCTCGGCCTGGTGGCGGGCGTGTTCGGCATTGCGGGCAATTATCTGGGCTCACGCAGCTTCACGAAAAACGGCGGCGCCATCGCGCGCCCCATCACCCTTGCGGTGCTGGCCATCTTCTTCGCGAAAGTCATCTGGGATTTCGCGGCCTAAAACGGCCTCGCGTCTCGCTCGCATTCGCCGCCGTTCGGTGAAAAACGGCAATCGGCGCCGGGCGGGGCGGCGCTATCGGGTACTATGGAGCAAATGAGGTGCGCGTAAGCGCAAGGTGGCGAAAGGGGCCGACATGAAGTGCGTAATCAGCGTTTTGGGCAAGGACCGCAGCGGGATCGTCGCCGCGGTGGCGGTGGCGTTGGCGGAATGCGGCGCGAACATCGACGACATCAGCCAGACTATTCTGGGCGAGATGTTCTCCATGACCATGCTGACCACGCTTGACAATTCCATTGCCGACTTCAACACCGTGCAGGAAAAGCTGGAAGCGGTCGGGGCCGATCTGGGCGTGCAGATCACCATCCAGCGCGAGGACGTTTTCCAGTTCATGTACAAGCTGTAAGCCGCGCGAGCGTATGACCAGGATATTCTCGTATACGCAACCGCTTGACGCGGACATCGTCGATGCCTTCTGCGTGCTGCAGAAGGGCTTCACCGATCAATTCGTCTACTACCGCAAGGACGCGCCCGTGCGCTTCATGGGGCTTGGGCGTTGCGTCGCGCTGCCGGTGCTTGAAGACGCGGAATGTACGCTGGAAGGGCCGATCGCCCAGCAGCCGGTGTTCTTCTCGTTCAACCGTTTCGACGAGCATAACCCCGCGCCGGCCGACGAACTGTTCCAGTCGTTTCCCAATTTGCGCCTGCTGCTGCCCGAAGTGGTGCTGCTGGAGAACGAGCGGGGAACGTTTCTGCAGATCAACTCGCTGGGTCCGGTGTATGCAGGCCGCGTGGCGCGCTTCGAGCGCCTAGCTGCCGCCGCCCCTGCGCGTACGCGCCGCACCATCGGTTACGCGCTTGAGCCCGACTCGCGCGAGGCGTGGGAGGCCGCGGTCGCCGCAGGCCTTTCCGCCATCGACGCCGGCCGCGTGGAGAAGGTGGTGCTGTCGCGGCGCCTGAAAGTGGTGGCCGACTCCCCCTTCTCGTCGAAGGATTTGCTGGTCAACCTCATAGATGGCACGGCGCACGGCACCGTTTTGCTCTACCGCTACGCCGACGTGTTCTTCTGCGGCTGCACCCCCGAGCTTTTGGTGCGCAAGCGAGGAGATGCGCTCGACAGCATGTGCTTGGCGGGCACCTGTCCCGCTTCTCCCGACCCGGTGGAGAACGACCGCCTGGCGCGCGACCTGATGGCCGACGAGAAGAACCGCGCCGAGCATGACTACGTGGTGCGCTTCATCCGCGATGTGCTCGGGCGCACCTGCTACGACGTGGACGTCCCGCGTACTCCGCAGATTCTGCCCCTCACGCGCATTCAGCATTTGATGACGCCCGCGCACGCGCGCCTGCTCGAGGGCGTGCCGCTTGAATCGATGATGCGCGACCTGCATCCCACGCCCGCCGTGTCAGGCACGCCGGTCGGCGAGGCGAAGATGCTGATCAGGCAGATAGAAACTTACAATCGAGGCTTCTTCGCGGGCGCGTGCGGCTATATCGACGGCGCCGGCGACGGCGAGTTCTCCGTTGCGCTGCGCACGGGCGTGTTCGACGGGGAAATCGGCTGGGTGTACGCCGGCTGCGGTATCGTCGCGGGCAGCGACGCCGCGAGCGAATATGACGAAATCGGCCTGAAGCTGCAGACGGCGCTTTCGGCCTTCGACGGGCAAAGCGTGCCCTCGCCGCGTGACGACATGGGCTTGCCCGAGGCGAAGACCTCACGGTCTTTCACGCTGTAGCGGGCCTGCAAGGCCGCGGCGGACCCGGCGGCCGCGCGCCTCGTCCCCGCGCCTTTACGTCGGGTTATCGACAGGAGCATGCATATGACAATCGCCAATCCGCGCGCGACGGCGCGTTTTCTGGGCGCGTTCTTCGACGAGCTTTCCCGTTGGGGCGTGCGCGACGTGGTGGTAAGCCCCGGGTCGCGCTCCACCCCGCTTTCCATGGTCGCCTACGAGCTTGCGCGGCGCACGCCGCGGCGGATGCGCCTGTTCGTGGACGTGGACGAGCGCGGTGCGGCGTTTTTGGCGCTGGGCATGGCGAAGGCGTCCGGGCGCCCGGTGGCGGTCGTGTGCACGTCGGGCAGCGCGGTGGCGAACTACTACCCCGCCGTCATGGAGGCGGAATCGTCGCGCGTGCCGCTGGTGGTGCTCACGGGCGACCGCCCGCCCCAGTTGCAGGGTTTGGGCGCGCCGCAAACTTGCGACCAGTCGCATGCGTACGGAAGCCACGTGCGGGCGTTCCGCGCGATGCCCCTGCCGGCTGACGACGAGCCCTCGCTGGCGTTCGCGCGCCAGGCCGCGCGCGAGGCGTGCATCTGCGCGCTGGGCGCGGGTGCGGAAGCGTTCGCGGGTGCAGGTGTGCCGACGGACGGGCAGCTGGATGCGGAAACCGTATATATCGACTGCGATGACCAGGGGTTTTCTGCGAATGGCAAGACGCCTGCCCGCATTGCCGGCGCCTGCTTCGGCGGGCCGGTGCACCTGAACTTCCCCTTCGACGAGCCGCTGAAGCCTGAGGTCGAGCTCGACGACCTGTTCGACGGAGGGCGTTTGCCGCTGCCGAACGAGGTTGTCGGCACGGCGCGTGCGACGGGTGCGCTCGACGCTGCGGCGCGTGGGCGTCTGTCCGAGCTTTTGACGCGCGGCGCGGTGTTGCTGGCGGGCGAAGGCTCGTGCGCGACGCCGGCCGAGGCGCGCGACGTGCTGCGCTTCGCCCATGCGCATGCGCTGCCGGTGCTTGCCGATCCGCTTTCCGGCTTACGCTGCTTCGACGATCCGTGCGTAATCGCGAATTACGACAGTGTGCTGGATACGGGTGGCGTCGCGCCGGATGACTTGCTGAATCCGCAGGTCATCGTCCGTTTCGGCAGATACCCCATTTCGAAGAAGGCAACCCAGTGGGCCGCTTGTTGCGCACGGGCGGGGGCTGTGCAAGTGGTGGTCGACCCCTATGAAACGCGCGATACGAATGCGGCGACGTCGCTGTTCGTGCGCATGATGCCCGTCGATTTCGCGCGGGCCATGGCTGCGTGCGCTGCGGGAGAGGAAGGGACGTCGCCTGAGCAGGCCGCGCTGCTCGCCCGATGGCGCGACGCCGATGCCGCCGCTTGCGCGCGCATCGAATCGGTCGGCTCCGCCCCCGCCGCCGACTCCTTCGAGGGGGCCTACGTGCGCCGCGTACTTCAGCTGGCACCGGAGGGTTCGTGCCTGTTCTCGGCCGCATCCATGAGCGTGCGCGCCATCGATACGTTCATGACCAGGCAGGACAGGCGTCTGTGCATGCTTTCGAACCGCGGGTTGAACGGCATCGACGGCACGGTTTCCACCGCGATAGGTGCGGCGCAGCACTTCCGCCGCACTACGCTTCTTGCCGGTGACCTTACCCTGCTGCACGACCTGAACGCGCTCGCCCTGCAACGTGAGCTGCACGTTCAGGCGGCCGTCGAGGCGGATACGACCTCGACGTCGGGAAGCTCCCCCGCCCCCGTCCGCGGCATCACCATCGTGTTGCTCAACAACAACGGCGGCGCCATCTTCGACATGCTGCCGCAGAAATCCGCCGACAGCTACTTCGAGCGCCTGTTCCTCACGCCCCAGGACGTCGACTTCGCCGCCGCGGCTGCCACGTTCGGCGTCCCGTACGCGAAGACGACCTCGCTCGAGGCGTTTGACCAGGCGTATCGCGCCTCGCTCGACGTTGCCGGCATCTCGCTTATCGAGGTGCCCGTGCCGCTTTCGGGCGTGAAAGAGCGCTACGGAACGTATTGGTAGGAGCGCGCCCGTGAATGTGGAAACCTTCAGCTTCGACGCCTTCGGCGTGCGCCATCGGGTGCTGCATGTGCCGAGCGAGACGGCTTCGCGCCGCCGCGCCCCCCTGTTACTTGTGCACGGCTTCGCGCAGTCGGCGACCACGTGGCTTGCTGTGGGCGAGCTTCTGTCCCAGGAGCGCGAGCTGTTTGCCATCGACTTGGTCGGACACGGCGGTTCGTCGGTGCCTGCGAGCCCCGGCCCGTTCGCCCTGGGCGCGCAGGGCGAGTCGCTGCTGCGCTTTATCGACGAAATGCCGCGAAAACCGCTGGTCGTGGGCTATTCCATGGGCGGGCGCGTGGCGCTTTCCGCGCTGCTTGCGGCCGGTCCCGCGGCGTTCGCGCGCAAAAGCCGCGGGCTGGTTTTGGAAAGCGCGGGGCTGGGCTTGGCCACCGAGGCCGACCGCGTCGCCGCCATCGAGCGCGACGCGGCGACGGTGCGCCGCCTGCGCGAGACGAGCCTGGACGACTTCATGACCTTTTGGGAGAACCTTCCGCTGTTCGACACGCAGAAGCAGCTGCCCAAAAAGACGCGCCGGTTGGTGCGTGCCGGGCGTCTGGCGAACGATGCCGAGGCGCTGGCCCGCAGCGTCGAATGCGCCGGGCAGCATCGCATGCCGTCGCGCCATGAGGTGGAGCGCGCCTTGCGTGACCTGGGCGATCGAGGTTTTCCCGTGCTGTATCTGGCGGGCGCGAAGGATGCGAAGTACGCGGCCTTGGCCAACGGCGTGCATGCCGCGGGCTTGGCGCAGGTGCGCGTCGTGCCGAAGGCCGGCCACAACGTGCATCTGGAAGACCCGAAGGCCTTCGCCGCCTGCATCCACGGCATGCC
>CAVBAM010000103.1:0-5602 GCA_963593315.1 Candidatus Methanomethylophilaceae archaeon
CCGCCATCAGCGCTCATCCCGGCAACGCCGCAAGCCTCAGCGCCGGCAACTCCGGCAACGCCGGCCGCACCCGCGCCGGCCATCATGACGCCAACCGCTTCGAGAGCATCTTGGTGGCGTTGACCATATGGCGGTTGACGGCCATCTCCTTCGCGGAAAAGCCCAGCGCCAGGCCCACCAGCTGCGGCAGATGCAGCGTCGGCATGGTGATGTCGTCCTCGTAGCGCTTCTGCGCGTCAGCCTGCCACATGTCAATGGCCATATGGCACAGCGGGCAGGGCGTCACCAGGCAGTCGGCGCCGGCGTCCTTGGCGGTCAGGCACGACACGCCGTTGGACAGCAGCGCCTCGCGCTCGGCCGGGTAGATGCTGTGGAAGCCGCAGCAGGCCAGCCGCTGCTCGAA
Source organism: Candidatus Methanomethylophilaceae archaeon (assembly GCA_963593315.1). Classification (GTDB taxonomy): domain Bacteria; phylum Actinomycetota; class Coriobacteriia; order Coriobacteriales; family Eggerthellaceae; genus Senegalimassilia. The sequence goes on from CAVBAM010000103.1 coordinate 404, forward strand.
ATCGACATTCTGCGCACCGAGCGCCTCGGCCAGAAGCTCCATCGAGCGCGGGTTGCGCGGGTTCTCGAAACCCATCACGTCGGGCGGCATCAGGATATGGCAGCCGTAGAAGTTCGCCACGGAAAGGTTCTCCAGCGGGTTGGTCACATGGCGGCGCAGCTCTTCCAAGCCGTATTCTCGCTCATCGACCAGCACCCACAGGTAATGCGTGATCTCGCAGGTGCCCTTGTACTCAAGCCCGCTTTCCGCCAGCGCCTCGTTGACCTTCGCGCGCAGGGCGGCGTCCTCGTCAAGGCGCTTCTTGGCCGTGCGCAGCATGAGCGTGCAGGTGTTGCAAACGGTCAGGATACGGTCGAAGCCCGCCGCCTCGGCCAGCGCGATGTTGCGCGCGTTGACCGCCACGCCCAGAAAGTCGTCGATGTCCTGGATCTGCGCCGCGCCGCAGCAGGTCCAGCCCTCGATCTCGGCAAGCTCGATGCCGAGGCGCGCGCAGGTCTTCTCGGTGGCTATCTTCAGCTCGCCCGCGGCGCTTTCAAGCGTGCACCCCGGGAAAAACGCGTAACGATGCTTAGACATTGGTCGCATCCTCCTTCTGCTCCTGGGAAAGCTTCGCCGAGAACTCGTAGAGGCGGCGAACCTCGTCGATGCCCTTCACGGGGTGCGGCATGTGCAGCGGGTTCATCTTGCCGGCCGCCACCATGCGCACGGCGAACGGCGTGCGGTTCATGGCCGTCTTCACCATGCCCTCGGTGCGCAGCGCCAACATCGTCTCGTTGAGCATGCCCGTGCGCTTCACGTCGTCGTAGAAGCTGTAGGCGTGGCGCGCGCCCTCGGACTTCTTCTGGCCTAAGGAAAGCGCGCGACGGCGCAGGTAGCTGATCTCCTCGGCCACCGGGATGTGCTTGGGGCACTTCGTCGAGCACTGCTGGCAGTGGATACACTTCCACAGGTTGCCCTCCAGCGCCGCGAGCACGCGCGCGCCGTGGTTGCCGTCGCGGCTGTCGCGCTCAAAGCGGTAGGCCTTGTTCATGATCGCCGGCGGCAGGTAGCTGCCGTCGTCGTAGGCCAGCTCGCGGCACTCGGAGATGCAGCTGCCGCACAGCACGCAGTCGGCGGGTTTGGCGATGACGTGGAACTCCTCGGGGCTTTGCAGATGGTCGGTGCGCCCGGCATGCGGGCACATCCAGCCGGAAACCTTGCGCATCTTGTCGGCCACGCCGTCGAAGTTCACCACCAAGTCGCGCACCACGGGCAGGTTGTTCAGCGGCTCAAGGTAGAGCGTGTCGCTGCCGAAGGTTTCCAGCAGCGTGTCGAGCTGCGTTTCGCAAGCCAGATACGCGTTGCCGTTGACCTGCACCGCGCAGCTGCCGCAGATGGCGTGGCGGCACGCGCTCGTGAAGCACAGGCTCGCGTCCTGCTCCTCGCGGATCTTCGTCAAACACCCCAGAAGCGTGCTCGTCGCATAGGGGATGACGTATTCCTGGTTGAACGTGCGCTCGCCGTCGAAGCGCCGCACGTTGAACGTGATCATCCTGTCGGCCATCAGTACTTCCTCTCCTCGGGTGCGAACTTCGTCACGGCGACCGGGCGGTAGTCGAGCGTGAAGGCGCCGCTGGGGCTGAGCGTCACCAGCGTGTGCGCCAAGAAGCGCTCGTCGTCGCGCGTCGGGTAGTCCTCGCGCGAATGAGACCCGCGGCTCTCGGTGCGGGCGCGGGCGCCCATGCACACCGTCTTGGCGATGGACAACACGTTGCCGAGCTCCACGTAGTTCATGAACGCCTGGTTATACACGGTCGAATCGTCGTCGATGCGCGCGTCGGCGTAAGCGGCCATGCACTCGTCGACCACCGCTTCAGCGGCAGCCATGCCCTCGGCGTTGCGGAAGATGCCCACGCCGTTCCACATGGCCTCGGCCGCGCGGTCGCGGATGGCGAAGATGGACTCGCCGGTGCGCTTCCTGCGCATATCGGCGAAGCGGCGCGTCCACTGCGTCTCAAGCTCCTCGAGGCGCTCCGTGCCCGCAAACTCGCGCCGGCGGGCGGTCTGTGCCGCGCCGATACCGGCCTGCTTGCCGAAGAACACCACTTCGGAAACGGAATTGCCGCCCAGGCGGTTGGCGCCGTGCACGCTGATGCAGCTGCACTCGCCCGCCGCATGCAGGCCATCGACGGCCGTGGCACAGGTGCGGAAATCCACCACGTCGATGCCGCCCATCATGTAATGGTTAGAGGGGCGGATGGGCACCGGGTCGGTGATCATGTCGACGCCTTCGAAGGCAAGCGCCAGCTCGCGCACCTGCGGCAGGCGCTCCATGATGCGCTCGGCACCCAAGTGGCGCAGGTCCATGAGCACGTAGGAGCCCATGCCCTGCCCGAACCCGCGGCCTTCCTTGATCTCGGTCTCGATCGATCGCGCCACCAAGTCGCGCGGGCCGAGCTCCATCTTCTCGGGGGCGTAGCGGGCCATGAAGCGCTCGCCGGCGTTGTTGATGAGGTAGCCGCCCTCGCCACGGCACGCTTCGGACAGAAGCACGCCGGTGGTGGCCAGGCCCGTGGGGTGGAACTGCACGAACTCCGGGTCCTTGATGGGCACGCCGGCGCGCAGGCATGCCGCCACGCCGTCGCCGGTCATGTTCGTGGCGTTGGTGGTGCGGCTCCAGTACACGCGCCCGAAACCGCCGGCGGCAATGACCACCGCGCGGGCATGGAAGCTCACGATCTCGCCGCGGCGCAAATCGATGGCGACCACGCCTTGCAGCTGCCCGTCTACCTGCGCGATGTCGAGCAGGTTGTACTCGTCGAGGAATTCCACGCCGTTTTTCACGCAGTTCTCGTAGAGCGCATGCAGCACCACATGCCCGGTCTTGTCGGCCGAATAGCAGCAGCGCGGATGGCTCGCGCCGCCGAAGGGGCGCTGCGCGATGCGGCCCTGCTCGTCGCGCGAATACGGCACGCCCATGCTTTCAAGTTCCAGCACCAGTTCCGGCATGCCCGACACGAAGAACTCAACGGCATCCTGGTCGGCCAGAAAGTCGCTGCCCTTGACCGTGTCGTAGAAGTGGCTCTCGATGGTGTCGGTCTCGTCGCGATAGCCAAGCGCCGCGTTCATGCCGCCCTGGGCCGCGCCGGTGTGGCTGCGCGTGGGGAACACCTTCGTCAGCACGGCGACCGACAGATCGCCTGCCGCGCTGGCGTTGAGCGCGGCGGACATTCCCGCGCCGCCGGCGCCCACGATGACAACGTCGTACGTCTTCACGTCTTCGCCTCCTACTCCATGCGGTATTTCGCGACGCCCTGCTCGTAGAGGTTGTTGCCCTTAGCATCGATGACCACGATGCAGGGGTAGTTCTCCACGCGCAGACGGCGCACGGCCTCAGGACCCAAGTCGTCGAAGGCGATGACCTCGCATTCCTTGACGCTGTCGGCGATGAGCGCCGCCGCCCCGCCGATGGCGGCGAAGTAAACGACCTTGTTGTCCACCATGGCCTGGACCACCTCGGCGGCACGCGGGCCCTTGCCGATCATGCCCTTGAGCCCCTGGTCCATCATGGCCGGGCTGTACTTGTCCATGCGTCCGGAAGTGGTCGGGCCGCACGACCCGATGACGCGGCCGGGCTTGGCCGGCGTGGGGCCTGCGTAGTAGATGACCTGGCGATCCCAATCGACGGGCAGCTCCTCGCCGCGTTCGATCATCTCGACCATGATCTTGTGGGCGGCGTCGCGGCCGGTGTAGATGATGCCGGAAATGTTGACCATGTCGCCGCACTTCAGGTCGGAAAGGACCTCGTCGGTGAGCGGGGTGGTGATGTTCTTGGCCTGTGCCATGTTTCTCGTCTCCTAACGTTTACGCTGACGGTGATGGGGGTTACAGAACGACTTCCTTATGGCGCGCCGCATGGCAGTTCAGCGTCACGGCCACGGGCATGGTGGCGATATGCGTCGGGTAGGTCTCGATCTGCACGGCAAGCGCGGTGTTGCGCCCGCCGAAGCCCTGCGGGCCGACGCCGGACTTGTTGATCTCCTTGAGCAGCTCGCGCTCGATGGCGGCGTATTCCGGGTTGGGGTTCGGCGCGCCGGCCTCGCGGCGCAGGGCCACCTTGGACAGCTGCATGGCCTTGTCGGCGTTGCCGCCGATGCCCACGCCCACCACCGTCGGCGGGCAGGGGTTGCCGCCGGCATTAACAACGGCGTCGACGATGAACTTCTTCACGCCCTCCAGACCGTCTGCGGGCTTGAGCATCTTGAGCTGGCTCATGTTCTCCGAACCGGCACCCTTCGGCATTACCGTGATGCGCAGCGAATCTCCTGCCACCAGCGACGTGTAGATGATGGCGGGCGTGTTGTCGCCGGCGTTCTTGCGGTTGAGCACCGGGTCGATGACAGTCGACTTGCGCAGGTAGCCGTCGATGTAACCCGCAGCCACGCCGGCGTTGATGGCGTCGTCGAGCAGGCCGCCGGCAATGTGCACTTCCTGGCCGATTTCGACGAACACGATGACCATGCCGGTGTCCTGGCACATGGGCACGTTGTTCTCGCGGGCGATCTTGATGTTGCGGCAGATCTTCTCCATCGCGTAGGTGCCGAACTCGCTCTCCTCGGTCTCGGTCGCCTGCTGAATGAGCTTCTCCACATCGCGCGGCAGGTCGCACGCGGCCTCGATGCACAGGCGGCGGACTTCGGCCGTGATGTCTGCGACGTTGATTTCCTTCATTGATTTTCCTTTCCTTAAGGGGTGGGGCGCGCGCCGGGCGCGCTCGTGACCTTTGCTGCTATTTGCTGATACGCGGTGAATTGCTTGCTGGCGCGAGGCGGCCTACCACAGGCCGAGCACCTTCCACCACACGCCGCCGACGCCGAGCCAGATGACGATGTTGACGACGGAGACGATCGCTCCCAAGCCCCACCATTTGCCCTGGCTGACGTAGCCCGCGCCGAACAGGATGGGCGCCGGGCCCGCGCCGTAGTGCGTGAGCGACCCCATCAGGTTGCCGAAGAAGCCAAGCACGAGCGCGGTGAGCATCGCCGGGGCACCGGCCGCGATGGCCACGGTCAGGAACGCGGCGTACATGGCGGTGACGTGCGCGGTCGCCGAGGCGAACAGGTAGTGGCTGAAGAAGTAGGCCAGCGCCAGGATGAGCAGGGCAACGACCCAGTTCATGCCGCCGACGCTGCCGGACATGAGATCGCCGAACCACGGGAT
>CAVBAM010000104.1:0-5594 GCA_963593315.1 Candidatus Methanomethylophilaceae archaeon
GATGTCGGCCGTCTTCACCGACCCGTTCTTCAGCTGGTACTGCACCGTCTTGACCGCCTCATCCTTGCAGGCCAAGGCATGGGAGACGCTCGTCTTCGGGAACGAGGTCACGATCTTGTCGAAGTACTCGCTGTCGTGGGCGCTCATCTGACCCGTCACAACGTGGGAGCCTTCGCTGTTGACGCACATGACATTCTCGGTTGCACCGTTGAGCGTGACGCAAGCGTTGTTGGACGTGTTGGTCATGGTGGCAACGGTGCCGTACTGGTAACCGTCGGCAGCAAGCTTGCTGGTGCTGATGCTGACGCGATACGCCACGCCGGCCTGCACCGTGTCGCCGGCAGGGCTGCCATCGAGCGTGGTCCAGGTAAGCTTCACGTCCTTGTTCACCACATCGGTGATGTCGCGCTCGCCCGCCGCATCGGTCACCTTGTACGACGTCACCGTGCTGGGGAACGCCTGACCGCAGGACAGCTGGGCAATCTCGACGTTCACCTTATTCACGACCGGCTTGTAATAAGCCGTGAACGTCGCATCGGCGCTCGCCTTCTCGATCTTCACGGTGCTGCCGTCGGCAACGGCGCCCGCGGGCAGGGGCGTCTGCCATTCGACGAACTGCCAATTGCTGCCAAGCGCGTTCGCATTCCACGTGAAGTCGGCACTGTTGGCAACCTTGCCGTCCTGCGTGGAAATCTTGCTCTTGTCGTTAACGTTGACGCAGTTCATCGTCATGGAAAGCATGGTGACCTTGGGCTCGGAGAGCGAGAAGGACCCCCACAGCCTAATGCTGCCATCGGACAACACCGTCACCGTAACATCGGTATTCGTAACCGTCGTGCCGTCCGTCCTCGTCACGTTCATGACGTGCGTCCCAATATTGCCGTTCACGACGTTCAAGCCGTGCTTCTGGATCACGCTGGAATCGATAACCGCCGTATATTCGAAAACCTTATAGAAGGTATAAATGTTGAGGTAATGCGAACGCGTGGCCTTGACCTCGCTCACCGTCGGGTTGGAGACGACGACCTGGTGGCCGGCGCTGTCCGAAAGAGTGACCTTCGGGACGTTGACCGAAAGGTCCTTCCCCTCATCCGTATAGGCGTTCTGGTCGTCCATATCGACGGTGATGCCCGATAGATACGTCGGGTAATGCGCGGTCAGCGTCACCTCGTTGCCGGGCATGGTGAAGCTGACGTTCCCGTTTGCGTCGGGCGTGAGCTTCGTGGTGGAGCCGAGACCCTGCACAGTCCAGTAATCAGGCTTCAAATTGTTCGCCACGTAGTTCTCGGACTTCAACGTCACCGCAGACCCGCACGCCCGCAGCTCGGACAGCACGGGCGTGGAGCTGCCCGCATACACGTTCAACTTATAAGGACTGGGCGTATTCACCAGCCAAATAGCGTCGTTGATCTTGCTGACGCTCCAGGTGGGGTCGTCCGAGAAGAACAGTTTCTCGGACGCGGCGACCTTCTCGCCCTTCACCGACACGGCGTGCTTGGTGGCGTCGGTGCCCGTCCAACGCTGCAGGCCGATGTGCGACTCACTCGTAAGCGGCACCGCACTCGACTCGTTGATGCGATTGTTCAGCTGGTTGTTGTCGTTCTCGACGTCATTCTTGTTGGAGGATTTCTCGGCGATATGCACGTCGGAAGCCGCGCCGGATCCGTTGGCGTTGCCCTGTACGACCACCTTGCCGCCGAGCGTGGCGCGCGCTGCCCTGCCGCTCGAGGAAACCTCGATGCCGCCGCCGTTAGCGCCAGCCGTCTTGTTGTCGGTGATAGAGCAATTGATGATGGTTGCCGTGGTGTTGTCCACGAACACACCACCGCCGCTGGACTTCGAGGAATCCAGGCTATTGTGATTGATTTCCACGTTGCGCAGCGTCAAGGGCGCACTCGTGTATATGCCGCCACCCCTGGTTTCCTTGTCGGTGGAAGTCACTGCGTTATAGGAGATGGTACCCGTACCCAGTTCCTCATCGACATACGCGTCGGACGTCTCGTCGTAGGCGATGGAAGCGGCGGCCGTGCCCAGGATACTCAGACCGCCGCCGCGCACGGCGGCACGGTTGCCCGAGATCTGGCTATCGTTGAACATCTCGATCTTCACGCTGGGGGCGAAGTTCGTGCAAATGCCGCCGCCCTCGCTGCCCACGGCGTTGTTCCCGTTGATCTGCGACCCGTCGTCCATGCTCAGCGTAAACGACTTCTGGTTATCGAAAATGCCGCCGCCGCTTTGCGCGGCCTTGTTATTGTTGATGGTGGAGCCGCCGATCATCGAGACATCGGTCAGGCGCGAGTCCACGAAGACGCCGCCGCCGCTTTTCGTGGTGGCCTCGTTGCCGTCGATATGCGACTTCTCGTTCATGGTGAGCTGCTGCCAGGCGCTTCCCGCGATGTAGATGCCGCCGCCCTGCTCGGCCTTGTTGCCCGAGATCTCGGATGCGCCCCTCATCTGGAAATCCATGTACGGATACTGCGGGTAGTCGGTGCGCTCGTCGTAAAGCAGGTACACGCCGCCGCCGCTTTGTGCCGCCTGGTTGTTCGAAATCTTGGAAGCCCCGTCCATCACAATGACGCGCTTGCCGCGAACCGACGTGCCCTCGCCGCGCGAGCACTTGGACATGATGCCGCCGCCATTGGTTCGCGCGATATTGCCCGAGATCTCCGAGCCGCCAGCAATGCTTATGGAGCTGGTATCGCTGAACGCGTTGTCGTCGCGCATCCAGTTTTCCTTGTTGCTGTGCGTCGAGAAGAAGATGCCGCCGCCATTGCCGCTATCGCTATCCTCTTTGCTACCACCGGCGGCGTAATTGTTGGTGATGCGCGAGCCGTTTTCCACTTTGAGGGTGGTTTGGTACGCCCGCCAGACGCAGATGCCGCCGCCGTCGTAACCGACGTTTTCGCTGATGGTGGATTTGTCAAGCGTGATGCTGTTCCTGGAAATGTAGTCTTTGCTTCCGACTTCAATGGCGCCGCCCTGCTTGCTGAAGTTCCACTTCAAGGTCGTGTTGTTCAACTGCAGTTTGCAGCGCCAGTGGTTGATGAGCACGGAAGCGGAATTGGTGTCGCCGGCGATGGTGAGGTTGTTCAGCGTGATGTTGGCATCGCTGGTTGCGGAAACGACCGCGTTGTACCGAAAGCCGGTGAGCAGGCCGCCCTCGATGACCACTTCTTCCTTAGAGGCGTTCGTGCCCATCTTCCACAGCTTGCCGACTGAGTTGGTTTGGTCGATGTAGCCGACGTGCTTGGTCGCGATGTTCGGGTTCAACGGGGAACCGCCGGAAAGGACCAGCGTCGCGTTGCTGCACGTGAAACCCGCCGCCTTGCACTGCGAACCGTCGATCACATGACCGGCCAGGTAAATGTTGGCCTTCTTGCCGTTGGGGACGACGATCTGCTCGTTGGCGCCGAGCTTCACGTCCTGGGAAAACTCGACGTACGCGCCGCCCTCGCCCTGCGAGGAGTATTCCACGATAGCCTTGTTCAGATCGGCGATGGAACTTACCGTACGAACGGAGTGCACCGACCCGTTCTTATCCTGATATCCCACGGAGGCGATATCGTCGGCGTAGGCCTGCGCCGGAGCCGCGGTTGCGAACGCCACGGCGGCGATCATGGCGAAAAGGGCTGCGGCAATGGCAGCCAAGGCAGAATGCCGGCCGCAAGAGGCGCTTCGTGCAAAAGAAGTGGTCATGTTCGCGCTTCCTTATCTGCGTAAAACTATAGGTAATTGAAAGTATAAGGGCAGCGTGCACAGAAGCCCAGTAAATTAGCTGCTAAACTAGGTAATTAAAATAAGTCGCCGAAAACGAAGGATCCAGGACCATGAGCGAACTCACCCCCTCCCGCGGCACCACCGGCACCGAACACGAGCCCCGGCAGAAGTTCTCTCGCCGCGAGTTTCTCTACTTCGCGGGCGTCGGCGCCGCTTCGCTGGCGTTTTCGAGCCCCTTCACCAAGGCGTTCGGCGTAGAGCCCGCCGAAGCGGAAAGCGTTACCGCCGCGACGACCGCAGCGGCCGCGGCAGCTGATCGCGTGGTCGGTTGGCTGCATTGGGACGACCACGGCGACACGGCGACGCCGTTCATTTTCGAGCCGTCGTTCTTCAGCGGCGGAGCCATGACCTACAACCCGCACCTCGCAACCTTCGGCTGCTGCCTGGCGGTTTCGGCCATCAACGCCGACGCGCTCGGCGGCACCGACAGGAAGTACCAAAACCAGTACCGCAACATCCGCGGTCTCATGAACCAGATCGGCGTTGAGGACGGCGACATCAAGAGCTATAGCTACGAATGCGACGGCGTCGCCGTTACCGGGAGCAAGGCGGGCAACGTCGCCTGGAACAGCGCCTACGAGAAGCAGCCCACCTACAACTCGACGACCACCCCGAAGGCCTCGCTGGGCCTTTGCATGGGCCACCGCAAGATCACCGTGGACGGGCAGGAATACAACCTGGTGCTTTTAGGCGTGCGCGGCGGCAACTACGAGATCGAGTGGTGCAGCAACGTCACGGTGGGCGCCACCGGCAACCACGAAGGCTTCCAGGAAGCCGCCGAGATGGCGGCCCGGTTCCTCAAGTGCCACATTCGCGAATACGGCCTTACCGGCCCCACGAAAATCCTGATCAGCGGGCAGTCGCGCGCGGGAGCCACCACCAACCTCACCTCCGGCAACATCGTCAAGTATGCCATCGACCACGGTGCCGCCAAGATCTCCGACAAGGAAGGCTACGACATCAGCTCGTTCTTCGGCGACAAGGTCAAGGTGCGCCAGTGCGACCTGTACGGCTATGGCTACGGCGTACCGGCAGGCGTTTTGGCGGAAAGCAACGAGGCCAAAACCAAGGTGAAGGACGACTACGGCAACGTCCACAACATCACGAACCCCTGCGATTTGGTTCCCAAGGTGGCGCCCGCGGCTTGGAATTTCAAGCGCTATGGCGTCGACAAGGTGCTGCCCGGGCCGATGGACAGGGCCCACTACACCCGCGGGCGCGAAAAGATGCTCGACCGCATGCACGCGCTCGGACTGCATCGCGACGGGCAGTTCGGTTACGCCCTCGACGACTTCCCCGCCCTCGACTTCGAATTCCTCAAGGGAAAAGGAGCGAAATTCGAAAAGATGTACGACATGAAGACCCTCGATATCTATATCGAGGAATTCTTCAATCTGCTGGCCACCGACGTGCTGCACGGACGCGTAAGGGGAGGTAAAGACAACAAGTTCGCAGGGTACACGGAGAGATACGAGAAGGCGATCATCACCGCCATGGAGCTGTACGTGAAGTTCCCGCAAGACGACCAAATCAACGCGAAAGGCGCCGACGGGAAAACGCCCTTACAGAAATTCATGGCCACCGCCAACGATTTGGTTATGAGCAACATCACAACACTATACCTGAAACTGACCTCCCATTTGCCCCTAACCGCGCTCTCCGACTACATCACCACGGCCATGAAACAAACCAAGATCACGGACAAGGAAACATTCGAGTCGCGCTACGGCGATCGCGTCCGCTCCATATTGAATCCAATTTTGCAGGCGGATTACATCGAGACGAAAATAATATGGGTACCTGTGCCCCCCATATTC
>CAVBAM010000105.1:0-5592 GCA_963593315.1 Candidatus Methanomethylophilaceae archaeon
TCGAGCTGTCGCTCGACCCTACAAAAAATTGCCGCTCAGTCCTACAAAAATTTTTACCACGCGACCTTACGAAACTCTGCCACGTGACCCTACAAAACCCTGCTGCAGGCCGCTGCACTCGCGCACGTCTCCCGATCTCGCGTCGCTACGCCTCCGGCTTCGCCAGCAAAATATGTTCCGGCAGAATGGGCAGCTCGCGATGCCACACGCCGGTGGCGCGGTAGATGGCGTGCGTGATGGCCGGCGCCGGCGTGTTGATGACGATCTCGCCGATGGATTTCGCACCGAACGGGCCGGTCGGCTCGTAGGACTGCTCGAACTCCACGTTGATGCGCCCGGTGTCCAGACGCGTGGGCAGGCGGTACGTGAACAGGCTCGATTCGCGAATACGACCCGCGTCCGTGCGCGTGACGTCCTCGAACAGCGTATGCCCGATGCCCTGCACGATGCCGCCCTCGGTCTGGATGCGCGCAAGCGCCGGGTTGATGGGGATGCCGCAATCAACCACGGCGGCGTAATCGAGCACCTCGACCACGCCGGTTTCGCGGTCAAGCTCGATCTCCACCATGCCCACCATGTACGGCGGCGGGGAAACGGGCGACGAATGCGTCGCCGTCGCCTCGGCCGACAGGCAGCTGCTGCGCTGGCTCTTCCCGGCGATGTCGGCAAGCGAAACTGTCTCACCCGTAGACTCGCGAACCACCCGCCCATCCTCGAAGCACAGCTCGCCCGGCTCGCATGCAAGCAGCTCGGCGCCGATGGCGCACAGGCGCTCCTTCAGCTGCGCGCACGCCTTCTCCACCGCCATGCCGGTGACGTAGGTGGTCGAAGAGGCGTAGGAACCCGAGTCGTAGGGCGAGGCGTCGGTGTCGGCGCCGAACACGGAAATGTCGTCCACCGGGCATTCCATATGCTCGGCAACCATCTGCGCCAGAATGGTGTCGCAGCCCGTTCCCATGTCGGCCGCGCCGATGAGCAGCATATATGTGCCGTCGTCGGTCACTTTGATGGTAACCGACCCCACGTCCACGCCCGAGATGCCGCTGCCCTGCATCGACATCGCCACGCCCGCGGCGCGCACGCGGCCGTTGCCCATATCGCGCACGGGATACTTCGCTTCCCAGTCGAACATGTCGCGGCAGTGCGCCATGCAGCGGTCGAGCGCGCACGAATTGGCCGTCTCGCCGTAGTACGCCAGCATCGGCATGCCCTCGCGCACCATGTTGCGCTCGCGCAGCGCCACCGGGTCCATCCCGAGCGTTTCCGCGAGCTCATTGACGGTCGTCTCCACGGCGAACTGGCCCTGCGTGGCGCCGAAGCCGCGGTAGGCGCCCGAAGGCTGCATGTTCGTGTACACCACGTTGGCGGTGAAGCGGAACGCCTCGAGCGAGCCGGAATACAGCGGGATGGATTTATGCCCGGAAAGGCCCACCGTCGCCCAGCCGTGCTCGCCGTAGGCGCCCGAGTTCGACAGCGTGGTCACTTCGAGGGCGCGGATGATGCCCTCGCTGGTGGCGCCCAAGCGGATTTGCACCTGCATCTCGTGGCGCGGGGAACCGCAGGTCTGCGCCTCCTCGCGCGAGAAGACGATCATTGCCGGGCGGCCCGTTTTCATGGTGACGAACGCCGGATACACCTCGCTGATCGAGGTCTGCTTCGCGCCGAACCCGCCGCCGATGCGCGGCTTTTCCACGCGGATGCGGCTTTTCGGGATGCCGAGCGCGTGCGACAGGATGCGCCGCACGTGGAAGACGATCTGCGTGGACGAAATCACGTGCAGGCGCCCGTAGGCGTCGAGATGCGTGAAGGTGCGGAACGTCTCCATCATGGCCTGGTTGAATGCCTTCGTGTGGTACGTGCGCTCCAGCACGATGTCGCAGTCGGCCAGCACCGCATCGACGTCGCCCTCGCTATCGGCGGTGGTTCCCACCAGGTTGCGCGTGTTGTCGCCACCCAAGTCGCACAGCATTTTCCAGTCGTCCTCGGGATGCACGAGCACCGGATTGTCCTTGGCGGTGCGGAAGTCGAGCACGGGTTCCAGCACGTCGTAGGTCACTTTGATGCGCGAGAGCGCCGTTGCGGCCGCCTTCTCGTTCTCGGCGGCGACGATGGCGACCACGTCACCGACGAAGCGCACGTGGCGGTCGATGATGAGCCGGTCGTAGGGGCTGGTCTCCGGATAGGTCTGCCCGGCGTTGCTGAAGCGCGCCTGCGGAACGTCTTCCCAGGTGTAGACGTCGACGACGCCTGGGACCTTCTTCGCTTTCGCCGTGTCGATGGAAGAAACGATGGCGTTGGCGTGCGGGCTGCGCAGAAGCTTCACCACCAGTGCGTCGGGGGCGATGTCGGCCGTGTAGACGGGCTTTCCCAACAGCAGTTGCAGCGAATCCTTCTTACGGACCGCCTTGCCCACGGATTTGTAGTCGGGCCTATCCACGCGAGCCCCCTTTCGTTCGCGGCTCGGCGACGTCGTCAGCCTCAGCCGCTGCCTGCGCTTCCTTCGCCGCATTCCTACTATCCAGGAAGTTGCGAATGCCGCGCAGCTGGCCGACGTAGCCCGAGCACCGGCACAGGTTGCCGCTCAAGTACGCCAAAATCTCCTCGTCGGTGGGGTCGGGATTCTCGCGCAACAGCGCGATAGTGTTCATGACGAAACCGGGATTGCAAAAGCCGCACTGCTCGGCGCCCTGGTCGGCGATGAAGCCGACGAACTCGGAAGCCTCTTCCTGCAGACCCTCGAGGGTTTGCACGGCGCGCCCGTCGGCACGCGCCGCTAACACCGAGCACGACAGCACGGGAGTTCCGTCGAGCAGCACCGTGCACAGGCCGCAGGCCGACGTTTCGCAACCGCGCTTGACGCTCGCGCAGCCGTGAGCCCGCACGAAATCGATGAGCAGCGTATCGGCCGGCACGTCATCGGCGACGGCGCGCCCGTTGAGCTTGATCTTCACTTCCATCTAGCGCACCTCCGCAAGCGCGAGCAGGGCGCGGCGCACCAGCACCGGCACGAGCGCGCGGCGATACGGCGCGCTACCCCACATGTTCCCGGAAACGAACAGCTCGCCCGAAGCCCATTCCGCAAAGTCCGCGGCACTCTGCTCGGTAACGCCGCCCGCCAAAAGCCCCCGCTCGTCGCGCAGCAGCTTCGCGCGTCCCGGGCGAGCGCCCACGCACACGCGATATTCGCCGCCAACGCAGGCTGCGGCACAGTTCAGCGACGGTAAGTCGGTGCGCTGCTTGCGTACCACCTGATAGGCGAACGCGCCCGGGGTTTTCTTCACGATCAGGCGCACCAGGATGTCGCGGTCATACTTCCTGCGCGCGAACTCCTCCAAGGGCACGATGCCGCCCTCATGCAGCTCGACGTAGCTGTCCATGGCAAGAAAAACCGCCAGCACGTCGGAGAATCCCATGCGCCGCCACAAGCTTCCGCCCACCGTGGCCCCATTGCGGAACTGCACGCCGACGATGTCTTTGAAGGCCGCCTCAACGGCACCGCACGAATACGCCGCAAGACCCGCGTGCTTCTCCAGCTGACGCAGCGTGACCATGGCGCCGATGCGGAACTCCTCGTCGGTTTCCTCGATTTCATCAAGCCCCAAATCGCACAAGTCGATAGCCGTGCCGATGGTGTGGTTGCCCATCTTCAGCCACAGCATGCCCGCCACGATGCGGCTGCGTTTCTTCTGGTTGAGCTCCCACGCCTCGTCCAGGCTTTGCGGACGCACATATTTCTGAATAGTAATGATGATACTCGCCTCTTACGTGAGGTTTTACACAGTCTGCGTCAGTATACTGTCATGAAGCCGTACAGCGGGGACGTTCCTTGGAATCGCCCCCGTTCAATCATGGAATTCGCAAAGGCGCGGCCGCCGAAAAGGAGCAACGCGGGCAATGACGGAAATCGCCGGTACAAAAGGAATCACGCACGGCTGCATCATCATGGCCTCGGGCGCGGGCCGGCGCTTTGGCGGCAACAAGCTTTTGGCGGAACTTGACGGCATGCCGCTCGTGCGCCACGTTCTGCTGGCGACGAATGGCCTGTTCGCGCAGCGCGTGGTGGTGACGCGCCACGCCGAGGTGGCGAAGCTGTGCCGCGAGGCCGGCGTACACGTCATAGAGCACGACGAGCCCCGCCGAAACGACACCGTGCGCCTGGGAATGCGCGCGATGGAGGGCTGCGACACGGTCACGTTCTTCCAGGGCGACCAGCCGCTTATCGGGCGTGGAACCATCGCAAGGATGCTCCGCAGCGCCGAGGACGACCCGAAGGGCATCTGGCGCGCCGGCTTCCAGGGCACACCCGGGGCGCCCGTACTGTTCCCCAGCTGGACATTCGGCGAGCTGCGCGCGCTGCCGGAAGGCAAGGGCGGCGGCTTCGTGGCGAAGGCGCACGCAGACCGCGTGCGCCTCGTGGAAGTCGCCAGCCCCTGGGAGCTACGCGACGTAGACACAACAGAAGACCTGCAGGAGCTGGCAAACCACCTGCAGTCAGCCGAAAAGTAAGCCCAGGTGAGGTTAGCTTTCTTCGAAAATCTGTAGGCGCGTTCGCAAGAGCGCGCTCTCCGGCGCAGCCGGAGCATCTGCCCCGGCTTCGCCGGCATCAAAACCACATCTCCTACCGCGGGTGCTTGCGCTCCCAGCGCGAGAAATTGTCCTGCGGCAGGACGATGTTGAGCAGGATGGCCACCGCCGCCGCGGCGACGATGCCCGAACCGCCAAAGATGAGGCTAACCCACTCGGGCGCGCCGGCGAGCACAGCGGAGTTCGCGCCGATGCCGTAGCCCAGACCCAGCGCCACGGACACGATGCTCAGGTTGCGGGCGGTCAGCGGCTCGCGCGTGATCAGCTGGATGCCGCTCACCACGATAGACGAGAACATGATGACGGCCGCGCCGCCAAGCACCGCCTGCGGCATGATGGAAATGACCGCGCCGAGCTTCGGGCACAAACCGCACAGGATCAAGAAGATGGCGCCGGCGGCCAAGGCCTTGCGGTTCACCATCTTCGTCATGGCCACCAGGCCCACGTTCTGGCTAAACGACGTGTTCGGCAGCACGCCGAACAGCGCCGCGAACGACGAGCCCAAGCCGTCGCACATCACGCCGCCGGAGAGCTCCTTGTCGGTGGCCTCGCGGTCCATGCCGCCCTGCGTGACGCCGGAGATGTCGCCGACGGTCTCGACCGCCGTGACGATGAACATCACGAGCACCGGCGCGATGGCGCGCATGTCGAACACGGGGGTGACGGGCATGAGGTCGGGCACGGCAAACCACGCGGCATTGGCAACGTTACTCCAGTTCAGCACCCACGCTTTGGTGTATTCCGTGCCGTCGGCGGTAACGCCGGTGGTGGGAAGGACCAGTCCCATGATGCCGGCGATGATGTAGCCGACGATGATGCCGACCAGGATGGAAGACGCGCTCAGAAAGCCGGTCGTGGCGTGCTTGACCGCCAGAATGACGATCAGCACCACGAGCGCCAGGCACAAGTTCTCGACCGAGCCGAAGTCCTTCGCGCTACTGCCGCCGCCAAACGAATTGACGCCGACGCTGATGAGGCTCAGGCCGATGGAGAGCACGACCGTGCCGG
>CAVBAM010000106.1:0-5548 GCA_963593315.1 Candidatus Methanomethylophilaceae archaeon
GGGGTCGTACTCGACGGTGAACCCGCCGAAGGGCCACTCGGCGCCCGCGCCGTTCGCGCCCGTTTTGCCCTGAGTGGAAGCGCTGCCCGCGGTCGAAGAGCCGCTGCGCGCCGCCCCGCTGAAAATGTCGTCCCAGGACGTCCACACGTACGTGGTCTGCCCCGTCGCAGCCCCTGTGAACGGCCAGCCGGCAAACGGATCGTAGGCGCCGCCCGCAGATCCGCCCGCTTGCGACGACCCGGAAGGATGCGCATAAGGGTTGCCCGCATAAGGACGCGGGTCGCGGCGTGGATCGAACTCGGGTGTCCAGCTGCGGTTGATGAGGACGTCGCGCGCCTCATTGATCTGCTTCGTGAGCTCCTCGGCGTCCGAGTGCTCCTTCGAGTCCAGGGGGAACTTGTCCGGGTGATGGGCGATGACGAGCTTGCGATGAGCCTTCTTGATCTCGTCGTCGGTGGCTCCGTCGGAAAGCCCGAGTATTTTGAGTGCTTCTGATTTCTTCATAGGCCCGACTATACGGGAGGCGCCGGACGGGATCGGCGAGGGCGGGCCGATGTCACGTTTTCGTTAGATTCCGACCACGCGCCCTCCTTGAGCGGTGGGCGGCGCAGCGGGCGGAAGAGCGCTCGCCCGGCGATTTCCGCAGATTCCCAAAGTACAAAAAGGCCGGGCACCTAACGGCCCGGCCCCTGAATGGCGAAGCAAAATGCCAACGCAGCCTAGATTTCCCAGCACTTGTCGTGCGTTTTGGACGGGGTGCGCACGTTGACCTCCTGGTTCTTCAGCGTCACGCGGCTGCCCGCCGGCACCGAGGCGATGACGAACGCGCTGCCCGCGATGATCGACCCCTCGCCCACCACGGTCTCTCCACCCAAAACCGAGGCGTTTGAGTAGATGGTGACGTTGTCCTCGATGGTGGGGTGACGCTTCACCCCGGCGAGCGCCTGGCCCGCGCGCGTGGACAGCGCGCCGAGCGTAACGCCCTGGTAGATTTTCACGTGGCTGCCGATTTTGGTGGTTTCGCCGATGACCACGCCGGTGGCATGGTCGATAAAGAAGTAGTCGCCAATCTCGGCGCCCGAGTTGATGTCGACGCCGGTGCCGGAGTGCGCGTATTCGGACATGATACGCGGGATGAGCGGCACCTTCTGCATGTAGAGCTCGTGGGCGATGCGGTAGACGAAGATGGCGAAGAAACCCGGGTAGCTGAAGATGATCTCCTCTTTGCTCTGAGCCGCTGGGTCGCCGTCGAACGCGGCCTGCACGTCGGTCATCAGCACGCGCTGGATTTCTGGGAGCTTGCCGAAGAACGCGGAGCAGATATCGTCGAGGCGCGCCTCGAGCTCGTCTTGGGGCAGGGAGTCGTCACGGAATAACAGCGCCTCGCGCAGCTGGCGACGCAGGGAGTCCTCGATGCGCACGAGCGTCTCGCCGATGAAGTATTCCGGGTTGGTGCCGGTCGGGGTTTCGTCGCCGAAGTAGCGCGGGAACATGACGCGCCGCAAGTCTTTCACGATTTCGACGATCGCCTTCTTGTTGGGGAAGTGCTTGTGCGGATCGGTGAAGAAAATCTCTTCCTTCTCGCTGTAATTCTGCGCGATGCCGGCGACCACCGCGTCGAGCTCCTGCTTGTTCAGCATACGTCCTCGCTCTCTCGTCTTTCGAGCGCCTATAGATTATTGCCTATCTTACCACGAGGTCTACTGGATATTAGGTAACGCAATGTGACGAAACAGGGGTTGCTTCGTGTTCTTTTCCGCCTGCGGTTGCCTTAGGCGCGGATGCATTCTTTTCAACGCGCTACAATTAATAAGTTCGAAACGAAACAGAGTGAGGATCGCACCGCATATCATGACGCAACAGCACGCTTCCCTTTCCCGCATCGCACTGTCGGTGGCGCTTGCCACCAGCCTTACCGCCGCTCCCCTTGCCACGGCTGCCGCCGAAGACGAAACGACGACGGCATGCACAACCGAGGCCAACGCCGTCTCCGAAGAGGAGAAGGCGACCGACGAGGAAGCGACCGTTGTAATCGACGCAAAAGCCTGGACGGCCACCGAGGAGCGCAACACCGAAATCGTCGATGCCGCCGAGGAGGCTGAGCTGGTCGGCTCCACTGCGCTGAAAAAGTACCTGGCAGGCGAAAAGGTTGGCGTGGAGGCATTCCTTCATATCGATGTGAAGCGGCTCGCGGCCATCGACGAGGATCTTGCGAAGCTAATCGACGCGAAGCAGAAAGAGCTTACCGAGGAAAAGGGCGATTCCGGCGACGATGCGGCAGAGCCCGTCAATCCCGGCACGACCGACAACTCCACGAATTCCGGCGGCAACACCGCAACCGACGCTTCCGCAACCGACACCTCGGTTGCCTCCGCCGAAGCCACCGATGTGGTCGATGCGCCCGATGACACCGTGGCGACCAAGGAAAACACCGATCAAGAAGCCGACGAAATCGTCTACGTTGCGCGAAACCTCACGACCGAGCAGTTCATCGAGACGATCGGCGAGGATGCGCGGCAGCTGTGCCAGGACAACGACCTGTACGCATCGGTGATGATCGCCCAGGCCATCGTCGAGAGCGCCTCGGGAAGCTCCGGGCTTTCCTGCGACCCGTACAACAACCTGTTCGGCATCAAGGGCAGCTACCAAGGCAAAAGCGTACGCATGAAAACTCAGGAGGACGACGGCGAGGGCAACCTGGAAACCGTGGTCGCCGAATTCCGCCGCTATTCCACGCTCAAGGAATCCCTGACCGATTACGTGTCGCTGCTCACGGGCAACAGCCTGTATAGCCCGGTGAAGAAATCAAACACGTCGAGCTATGAAGACGCTTGCGATTACCTGCAGGGCCATTACGCCACCTCAACGTCGTATTCCAAGACGCTCAAGGCCTACATCGACGCCTACGACCTCACGACCTATGACGAGGCCGGCGCCGAAAACCAAGTCGTGCGGGGCGATACCCTTGACGCCGTGTTGGTGCCGAACGCCACCCATACGTCCTACCAGTCCGAAACCAGCGATTTGGGACTGAATGACGGCGTGGTCATCGAGGAGCCTTCGCGGCAGCTCAACCCCGCGATTGTGGGCATTTTGGCCGCCGGGGCCGCTGCGCTTTTGGGAACGGGCGCGTTCTACCTGTACTGGCGCCGCAAGGTTGAAAACGAAGGCGCGTCGCGCGGCAAGCATGCCGCCGTCGCGGAGGCTCTCTTTGGCGGTGAAACCGCTGCAATCGATACCGATGCGGTATGCGATGGGCTTGCAGGCGCCAAGCATGCGGCAACGCACGCAGAGGGCGGGGCGCATGCAGCCGCTTCATTGGAATCTGTCGAAACCGGCGAGATTGCAACGGAGCGCAGCGAGTCCGCAGCCGGCGCCCATGCAGGCACCGACCGCACCAAGAACGACTCTAAGCGCGCATACGATATCACCGAGCAAATCCTCCCCTTCGAGTAAGGAGAGCTTGAGGGACGCAGCCCGCAAGCCGAATTTACCCATCAACGAGAAGGCCGCGATCCATGTCGCGGCCTTCTCGTTATTCGCTTGAGTTCAGATGGGTAGGCGCTAATCGTCGTACTAGATTTCGCGCTCCACAACCTCGGCAATCGCCCGGGCATGCTCTTCGGCTTGGACCTGGTCGGCCGCTTCCACCATCACGCGCACCACCGGCTCGGTGCCGCTCGGGCGCAACAGCACGCGACCGTCTTCACCAAGCGCCGCTTCGGCAGCAGCCACGGCGGCCGCAATGGCTTCGTTATCGTTAGCGGCATGCTTGTCATTAACACGCACGTTGATGAGCGTCTGTGGGAAACGCGTCATGACGCGGGCTGCCTCGCCCGCCGACTTGCCGGCGCGCTTGCAGGCAGCCAAGAATTGCAAAGCCGTAACCAAGCCGTCTCCCGTGGAGTTGTGGTCGAGGAAGATGGTGTGTCCGGATTGCTCGCCGCCGATGACGTAACCGCCCTCGCGCATGGCCTCCAGCACATAGCGGTCGCCCACCTTCGTCTGGATGAGATTGATGCCGGCGTCGCGCAGCGCATGGGTAAGGCCCAAGTTCGCCATAACGGTCGAAACGGCAGTGTCGCCTGCCAGAAGGCCACGTTGCTTCAGGTCGATGGCGCACACGGCTTCCACCATGTCGCCGTCAATTTCGTTGCCCTCGGAATCCATCAGCATCACGCGGTCAGCGTCCCCGTCATGGGCAATGCCCACGTCGGCTCCAGTCTGCGCAACCAGCTCGCGCAGCGGCTCGAGATGCGTCGATCCGCACTTGACGTTGATGTCGGTGCCGCAGAAGTCCTCGTTGATGACCGTGACGTCGGCGCCCAGTCGACGCAGCGCCTCGGCACTCGTCATGCAGGAGGCGCCATGCCCCACGTCAAGGGCCACCTTCAAGCCCGTAAAGTCAAGCCCTTGCTCGGCGACCGTGTTCACAGCATGCTGGATGTACATCTCGCACGCATCCTCGACCGGTACGGCCACGCCGACCTCATCGCCGCGCGGCAAATCCTCTGCCGCCTCTCCCCCGGCTGCCATGAACGCCTCGATCTCGTCTTCGACGGCGTCGGGGAGCTTGAAACCCTGACCGTCGAAGATTTTGATGCCGTTGTACTCGGGCGGGTTGTGCGATGCGGAAATGACGATGCCGCCATCGCAGTGCAGGTTGCGCGTGAGCAGCGCAATGGCGGGCGTGGGGATGATCCCTGCGAGAAGCGCCGTACCGCCCATGGACATCACGCCCGCGGCAACGGCAGATTCCAGCATGTCACCGGATAAGCGGGTATCCTTTCCGATCAGGATGGGGCGGCCCTTGAACTTCACTGCAGCCTGGCCGAGCAGAAACGCCATATTGCACGTGAGCTCCTTGTTCGCGATGCCGCGGACTCCATCCGTGCCGAAGAGTCGTGTCATATTACTTTCCCCTTTTCACGAACTGCGGATGCAGGCGAACGGCACCTTGCGGGCGTTCCTCATCCGTCATGCGGTTGTTGAGTTCGGCGGCGAACTCGTCGATATCGATGCCGTAGCGCGCAAGCACGACAAGCAAATGGTACACCACGTCCGCCGCTTCATAACGAAGATGGTCGCAGGCAGCATCGGCCGCCTCCGTAAACGCGGCGCTCATCGCCGGATGCGTCGCCTCGTGACCCGCCAAGCCTGCAAGCATCGCCTTTGCAGCTTCGACGTCTTTGGCCGCGAGCGCGACCTCGTTGGCCTCCTCGACCACTTTCTTCAGCGGGGAATCAGCCGAACCGGTAAGCAGGCGGTACGTGTAACTTCCCTCTCCCGCCGTGCGTCGGGCTTCGATGGTGGCCGCCAGCGATTCGAGCGTGGAACCGATTTGGGATGCGGGGGGCTGCTCGCCTTCCGCGATATAGGTTTTTTCAGACATGGTCCTCTTCTCTCGCTTGACGCAAAGAAAAGGGACGCGCTTGCGCGCGCCCCTGAAAAGCAAGCCTTACTCCTCGCCGGCTTCCTGCGCGGCATTGGAGTTCTCCTCCTGCTCGCGGCTGGTGAAGCCGAAGCCGAGCGCCCCGCTGCCGAGAAG
>CAVBAM010000107.1:0-5507 GCA_963593315.1 Candidatus Methanomethylophilaceae archaeon
GCATCCCATAACCGGTGACGAGCTGTTCTTCGCCGACAACCTTCCCGAGGACTTGGCGCAGGTACTTGCAAATCTCGCCCCGCGGTCGCTTGGCCGTACCGAGGCGGGCAACGAAATAGCCGAGCTGCTCGCCGACGCCCCGCGTCCGAGTGAATTACCCCTCCTGGGGGATACCTCGGCCTGCTGAAATCAGTTACCCTAGCCGACGGCGCAGCCGTTGGCCGCGCCGCCCCGACACGAACCGACACGTAAAGGTACCTTAAAGCCATGGACAACGCCTCGCAGGAAAAGATCGGCATCTTGCTTTCGAATACCGGTTCGCCGGCTAGCCCCGATCCCGACGACGTTCGCGCGTATCTTTCGAAGTTCCTGTCCGACCCGCGCATCCGGCCCATGAACATGGTTGCCTGGTGGCTTATCCTGCATCTGTTCATCTTCCCGAAGCGGGGAACCACGTCGGGCGCGAAGTACGCCAAGATTTGGACGCCCGCGGGGTCGCCCTTCGATGTCGAGCATAAAGCGCTTGCCGAGCTGCTCGAGGCAAGCTACAAGGGCGACGGGCGGAATATCGAGGTTCGCCTGGGCATGAGCTACGGCGCTCCCTTCGTGGCCGACGGCCTGCAGGCGCTGCGCGACGCCGGCTGCACGCGCGTTATCGTGCTGCCGCTGTATCCGCAAGGGGCCTTCAGCACCTCGAAGGCGGTTGCCGACGGGGTGGCGCGCGCGATGCGCAAGCTGCGCTGGGATGCGCCGGTCGAGGTAATCGACGGCTATAGCGACGACGAGCGCTACCTTCAGGCGGTTACGCAAACCGTTCGCGCAACCGATTTCAATCCGAACGCGGGCGACAAGCTGCTGTTCAACTACCATTCCATTCCCATGGCCGATATTGAGGCGGGGGACTCCTATCCCCAAACGGTCCAGGAAACGTCCGCCGCCATCGCCTCGGCGCTTAGCCTTGCCGATGACGCCTGGGCTATCGGCTTCAACTGCCAATTCGACAAGGGCAGGGAGTGGCTCAAGCCCTTCTCACGCCAGCATTTGAGCGCCTGGGCGCACGACGGCACGACGGGGCGCATCTTCATGGTCTGCCCGAATTTCGCAACCGATTGCCTTGAGACCCTGTATGATATCGACTACGAATTGAAGCCGTTCTATGCCGAGCAGCTTACCGACGCAGGGGCGGACCCGCAGGGTCGCGAGTTCATCTATATTCCCTGCTTGAATGGAACTGAGGCTCATGCGAACGTGCTTCGGTCGGTGTTGTCGCGCCACGTTGGATAGGAGCCATATTATGGGCGAGGGATGCGCAAGCAAGCAGAAGACCGTTCTTCTCGGCGTCACGGGCTGTATTGCGGCCTACAAATCGTGCGAGATCCTGCGGGCTTTGCAGAAAGCCGACGTGCGCGTGAAGGTGGTCATGACCGAGCATGCCACGCATTTCGTAGATCCCACCACGTTTCGGGCGCTCACGCATGAGCCGGTTGCCGTCGGCCTGTTCGACGACCCGAGCGATCCCATCCATCACATTTCGCTGGCGGAAGAGGCAGATGCGTTCCTGATCGCGCCCTGCACCGCAAACGTGATGGCGAAAATCGCCAACGGCATCGCCGACGATTTGCTGACCACCACGGCGCTCGCGTGCACTGCACCGCTCGTCATTGCGCCCGCCATGAACGTGCACATGTACGAAGCAGCCGCAACCCGTTACAACTACGGCAAACTGGAAATCCGCGGAGCGAAGTTTGTGGAGGCGGGTGAAGGATACCTCGCGTGCGGCGACGTCGGGCGCGGGCGCTTGGCCGACATCGGGGATATCGTCGCGGCAACCCTTGACGCGCTCGGCGTCGCGCGAGACCTCGAGGGCGAGCGCGTTATGATCACCGCGGGGCCGACGGTCGAGCCGATCGACCCGGTACGCTATATCACGAACCGCTCGAGCGGCAAGATGGGCTATGCGCTCGCACGCGCCGCCCGCAAGCGCGGCGCTCAGGTCACGCTCGTGAGCGGCCCGTGCGCGCTTGACTGCCCGAGCGGCGTTAAACGCGTGTGGGTTGAAAGCGCCTCCGATATGCTCGAAGCGGCTGGTGCGGCATTTGAAGACTGCGACCTGGCGTTTTTCGCCGCCGCCGTCGCCGACATGCGTCCTGCGGAAGCGTCGCCGATCAAGCTTAAAAAGGGCAGGGAGGGCGTCGACCTTTCGACCATCAAGCTTGTTGAAAACCCCGACATCCTCGCCACGCTCGCCGCGCAAAAGCGCAATCAGCTTGTCGTCGGCTTTGCGGCTGAAACGAACGACGTCGTCGCCAATGCAAAGGCGAAGCTCGCCAAAAAGGGCGCCGACCTTATCGTGGCGAACCTGGTGGGCGAGGGCATCGCGTTTGGTACCGAGGACAATGCCGCTTACCTGGTGGGCGCCGATGGCGTGGAGGAACTGGGACTCATGTCGAAAGACCGCCTAGCGGACGCCATCATCGACAAAGCCCTCGATATGCGCCGCAACCGCTAACGGCATCACGCCGCAGCCGAGCTGTTGCCGCTGCGCCGCATTCAAAGTTATTGATTCTGGCTGGCGAAAAGCAGCCAAGGGGTTAATCCCTTGGCTGCTTTTGTGTATGCTAGGTGGCTACAAGAACGCCCTTAACCGCGAGCAAAGGGGAGAACATGGACGGCACCAACTCGATGGATTCGTTCGAACCTGACGAAACGCATATTACCGACGATTACGGCGACCTGGGGCTTTCCACGCGTCACGCCGTTCAGCACCTGCTTGAGGAAAGCACCGCGGTCGGCGTGATCATGGGGCGCTACGATGACGCGCTCAGCATCACGTTCGTTTCGAAGATCTTCGCTAAAAACCTCGGTTTTGACCCCGATAGCGCGCATGAGTTTGCGGGCCGTTCCTTGTCGGAGCTCATATTTGACGCCGAAGAGCCGCTGCTTCATTCGTTGAAGACGAACCGGGCGCTCATTACGTCGCACATTCGCCTGAAGGACGCCGATGGCGCGCCGTTCTACGTCGAGATGAACAAGAGCGACGTCATGGACAAGCAGGGCAACGTATGCTGGCTGCTCACCGCGCGCATCGCGCCGGAGGTCGAGACGCTGTCGCTGGTCAATGAGGTTTTCCAAACGGGAACATGGGAGTTATCTTGTCGTACGGACGGCGTGGTCGATTCCGTCAAGTTCAGCGACGACCTCAGACGCATGATCGGTTACATTGATGCGCGCGAATTCCCCGACGATCCGGAAACCTACTTTTCCATCATCCATCCCGACGACCTGGGTAAGGTTAAGGCGACGGTTCGCGCCGCTCTCAACGACACGATTAATGAATTCAACCTCGACGTCACCTATCGCGTGCGCGTTCGCAACAACGGCTACGTCTGGTTGCGCTCCGTGGGCGCGGGAAGCCGCCGGGCGAACGGCAGCGTGAGCAAGGCGGTCGGCATCACGCTCAACGTCGACGAGAAAGAGCGGCAGAAGGCGCTCACGCAGCAGCTTCTGCGCGAAAAGTCTCTCAACGAGGAGCTTCTGGCGGGCCTGTTCCGCCTTATCGAGCGCTATGCGGTTTGCGATTTGGAACAGGATACGTACGAGTTCTATAAGTTCGACCGTCTAGCTGGTTATCCTACCACGGGACGTTTCAGCGAACTGCTGAAGGCGTTCGACAAGATGTTTAGAACCATCGACGACGCCGTGAGCATGTCGGCGGCGCTTTCGGCGGAACGCCTGCGCCGCGAGCTTCTGTGTGACGAGGATATCTACCGTTTCGATTACGCAGCCAACCATACCGAACTGTACTTAGGGATGGCGGTCGTGCCGCTCGAATTCGGGGAAGCTGGCGTGTCGCGCGTGATGCTCGTGGCGCAGGACGTAACGAAGATGATGAAGGAGGACTATCGCTCCCGACAGGCGCTCTCCGACGCATTCAGCTATGCCAACCGTGCAAACGACGCAAAGACGCAATTCCTCTCGCAGATGTCGCACGAAATCCGCACGCCCATGAACGGCATCGTCGGTATGACCGCGCTGGCCGCGGCTCACGCCGACGACCCCGAGCGCGTGCGCGACAGCCTGCGCAAAATCACGTTGAGCTCGCGCCATCTGCTCAGCCTCATCAACGAAGTGCTCGACATGAGCAAGATAGAAAGCGGCAACATCAATTTGAACGAGGAGGACTTCAACCTCAGCGACCTGGTCGAAAGCCTTATCGTCATGATGAAGCCGCAGGTAGACGAAAAGCATCATGACCTGAAGGTGACGCTTAAAAACGTCGAGCACGAAAACGTCTCCGGCGACGCCCTGCGCCTGCAGCAGGTGTTCGTCAACCTCATGGGCAACGCCATCAAGTACACGCCCGAGTGCGGACACATCCGCCTCGTCATTTCCGAGCTTCCCTGCAACCAAACCATGTACGGGCGCTATGAATTCGTTTTCGAAGACGACGGAATCGGCATGTCGAAGGAAACGGTCGAAAAGATTTTCGAACCGTTTGTACGCGCTGACGACGAGCGCGTGGAGCGTGTGCGCGGTGCAGGACTAGGCATGCCTATTAGCCGCAATATCGTGCGCATGATGGGCGGGGACATCAAGGTGGAAAGCGTGCTTGACGTTGGCACGCGCTATACCGTTACCGTTTTCCTCAAGCTGAAGGAAAGTGCCGAGATGCCGAGCGACAAGTTCGTCGATTTGGACGTGCTGGTTGCCGACGACGACCCGCTTGCGCTCGAATCGTGCTGCGACATGCTCAACAGCTTCGGCATGAAGGCCCAGGCCGCAACGGGCGGCATCATTGCCGTTGAGATGGCCGTGGCCAACCACGAGCAAAAGCGCGACTTCTTCGCCTGCATTCTCGACTTGAAGATGCCCGACTTAAACGGCATCGAATGCGCGCGGGAAATACGGCGCAAAATCGGTAAAGACGTGCCCATCATCATTATCAGCGCCTATGACTGGAGCGATGTCGAGGCCGAGGCGCGTGAGGCCGGCGTGAACGCCTTTATTTCGAAGCCGTTGTTCAAATCGCGCCTGCTCTCCACGTTTGATGAACTGGTGGGGCAGCATGACGGCGGGTCGGCCGACGAAGCGGCTCCGCAGAAGCGCTATCCCGACAAGCGGGTGCTCATAGTGGAAGACAACGCCATCAATCTGGAAGTTGCACGCGAGATATTGCGCCTGGCCGATATCAAGGTGGACTGCGCAACCGACGGCGAGCAGGCCGTGCACATGGTGTGCGAAGGGGCCGATCGTCGTTACGACCTGGTGTTGATGGATGTGATGATGCCGCGCATGGACGGACACGAGGCTACCCGCGCCATCCGAGCGCACGGCGGCGACTATTGCCGAAACCTGCCTATCGTCGCCATGACCGCCAACGCGTTTGCCGAGGACGTGCAGGCGGCGCGCGACGCCGGCATGAACGAGCACATCGCAAAACCGCTCGACTTCAAGAAGCTCTCCGTCGTGCTCGAAACGTACTGCAGTTAAGCTGCCGTCAGCTGCCG
>CAVBAM010000108.1:0-5477 GCA_963593315.1 Candidatus Methanomethylophilaceae archaeon
TTCATCTCGTTGTACACGACGCCGTTGAACGTCACGGGCGCTTGCGGGGTCGTCTCGTCGGCCGTTTCGCTGCTCGCGTCCGCCTCCGTTGCGCCCGTGCGCTCGAAGTGCCAGCCTTCCTGCTCGAAGATCTGCCGGTAGCGGTAGATGTCGGGATGCAGCACCGCGTCGAGGTAGACGTCGGCGAGGTTGATGAGGTCCTGATCGTTGGTGGAGGCGACGGGGTAGAGCGTCTTGTCGCCGAAGGTCATGGCGTTGAGGAAAGTCTGCATGCTCGTCTTCAGCAGGTTGACGAACGGCTCCTTGACCGGGAACTTCTCCGATCCGCACAGCACGGAATGCTCCAGGATGTGGAACACGCCGGTGTCGTCGGCCGGCGGCGTTTTAAACGCGATGGAGAAGGCCTTGTTGTCGTCGGCGTTGGCGAGGTAGAGAAGCTTCGCCCCGCTCATCTCGTGCGTAAGGGTATAGGCGCGCCCGTCTATCTCGGGGATGTCCTCGGCGTCTATGACGGTGAACCCGTGGAGTGTGGATGCGGGTTTCAAATCCATGAAGCGGCCACCTTTCGTGATCGATGCCGTCTCGCCGCGCTCTTAGCGCCTTCTGCCTGGGGTATGCGGCGCGAAGGGTCGGCGGCGAGCCGTTGTATTCGGGACGTATTGTCGCACACCGCAACCGCCCACGTGCACACCCCCGTGGTTTTTCTCGCGCATTGCAGAGCACCCCGGACGCATGCCTATATAATCTCTTCGACAAGTGGAAAGAAGGCGGGTGCCTTTGCGCCCCGCCAACCGAAGAGCGCAGGGGGTCGCGCATGGCTTCTGACAAGCAGTTCTCGCATATCACGGTGAACGCCGCCGAGGAAGACGACGTCGTCATCCAGGCCGGCTCGCCCCGCCCGCAGGCAGACGAGCCTGCGCCTCTGAGCGCCTCGCCGGTTTCGCAAGACGACGTCGAAGTCGCGCCCGAGGCCGCTACGGCGGCTGCCGCGGCCGAGCCGGAGGCCTTCGAAGCGCCCGTTGAGCAGGTCTTCGAAAGCCCCGAGGCCCAGGGCCCCGGCGCATCCGACGCCCCGGCGGACACGCCAGCCGCGCCTGCCTGGCGCGAACAGACGCTCGAGGACTTGGAGGCCGGCCCGATGTCGAACATGCAGAAGATAGTGCTCGGGGCAGCCGCCGTCTTCGTCATCGTCGCGCTGGTGTGGTATTTCTGCTTCATGCGTTAACGCGCACTAGCTAGGAAGGATACGGCCTATGGCTAAACATGGTTTCAACATCGACCGCGGCGAGCGCCGCGACCGCACGTCCGGTGACGAATCTCTCGGGCTCACCGAGGCATTTTCCCCGATAGGCGCCGGCGAGGCCGCACCGGGCGGCTCGCAAGGCGACGGCGACGCCCCCCTCGGGCTCACCGAGGCCTTCGCGCCCCTTCCCGCTTCCCACGGCGCGCACGCCGGGGGCTTTAGCTACACGGGCGATACCAGCGACGAATACGGCGACGCGCTCGACGCCCTCGAGCCGCGCGACGAGCCGATGATCGGCGACGAGCTTCCCGCCGAGGAGCAAGCACCCACGCGGGGCAAGCACGGACGCGTCGAGGAGCCGAAGCCAAGCAAGAAGGCGTCCAGAAAGGCACGTCGCGACGCCGAGCACCCCTATATGCGCAAGTCGCGCCGCGTGCGCCGGGTCCTCATCGTGGTGATCGTGCTGCTCGTGGCCCTTATCTGCGCGTTTGGCTACTTCGCCTACCAGCTGTTCGGCGAAAGCCAGCGCGCCATGGTGCAGCAAACCCAGACGACGCAGCCGAGCAAGGACGTCAGCGACCTTTCCAACGACAACTCCGGCAAGGACGCTCCCACCGCCACCGCCACCAAGCAGACCGAGGTGCCCAATCTCGCCGCCGTGCTCGACACCACCCAAGACGAGGCCGTCGCCGCCCTGAAGCACGGTGCGACCGTCACCTCCTCGCGCGACGTGAACGAGGAGGGCAACGCGGTGAAGAAGAGCGTCACCGTCGCGCTCACCGCCGAGCCCGCCGATTCGCGCTCCGGCACCCCGACGGTGTATCTGGGACTGAACGAGGAGGGCAAGGTCATCCAGGCCGGCTACTCCGCGGCCACGGCATCGCTCGGCTACGGCACCTTGAGTTTCGCCGACGCCGTGAAGAACGAGCACGTGGTGGAGAAGACCCTGCGCGAGGCGGGCGTGAACGTCGCCGACGGCGCCGCCGTGCTGCCCGCGGACAAGACGCAGTACTCCACCTACGCCACCGACGGCACCACGCTGGTGAAGGAGAACTGCAGCTTCTCGGGCAACGTCGACATCAACGGGGCAAGCCACGCGTGGTCGAGCGTGCTGCTCTACGATTATTCGACGGCAAACACCTCGGGCAACCTCGCGGACACCATCCGCATCATCTACGTGTACGTCAACGCGTAGTGCGCTGACCACGACCGGGTCCTCGCCGCCAGCGGGGGCTCAGGTGTGTTGACTTCATGAACGCCCGCGGTATGCAGGAATTGCTTCTTGCGTCCGCGGGCGTTCGCGCTATACTAATCGAGCTGTTCACAAGCGAAGGCAAAGTGCCTTCCACCTAGTTCGGCGCTTCGGTTGCTGATGGGTCGCATGAATACGGAACTGATTAGTTCGTTCATCACGCCCACACGCAAGCAAGCTGTGGGTTTTTTTATGGCACGGCACCGTGCCGTGCGAAGAAGGGAAGGTGAGTGCGATAGCCGCTCAAGAGCCTCGGCTCAATGAACAGATCACGGTGCGCGAGTGCCGCCTGATCGGGTTCGATGGTACGCAATTGGGCATCTACCCGGTCGCACAGGCACAGCGTGTCGCCGACGACCAGGGGCTCGACCTCGTTGAGATCGCCCCGAATGCCGAACCTCCCGTGTGCCGCATCATGGATTACGGGAAGTTCAAGTACGATCAAGCCATCAAGGCGAAGCAGGCTCGCAAGAACCAAAGCAAGATCGAGACCAAGGAAATGAAGTTCCGCCCGAAGATCGACGTGGGGGACTACACCACGAAGAAGAAGCACGTGCTTCGCTTCCTCTCCGCGGGCAACAAGGTCAAGATCACCATCATGTTCCGTGGCCGTGAGATGGCCCACCCGGAACAGGGCCTGACCATCCTGGAGCGCCTGGCCGACGACCTCAAAGACATTGCGGTCATCGAAAGCCAGCCGAAGATGGAAGGCCGCAACATGCACATGCTCATCGCCCCATTGCCCGCAAACATGGCGGCGAAGAAAAAGAAAGCCAACGAGAAGAAGAACGAAGGAAAGGACGAAGGCAATGCCTAAGATGAAGACCCACCGCGGTACCGCCAAGCGCTTCCGCGTCACCGGTTCCGGCAAGATCATGCGCGCCAAGGCTTACAAGAGCCACATTCTGACGAAGAAGAGCCAGAAGCGTAAGCGCAACTTCCGTCATGAGACCGAGCTGGCCGCTGCCGACCGTCGCGTCGTGGCCCGCAACCTCGGCCGTCGCTAGTATTAAAGGAGCAGTGATTATCAATGGCTCGTATCAAGCGTGCAGTTAACGCCAAGAAGAAGCGCCGTACCGTCCTTTCCCGTGCCAAGGGTTACTACGGTGCGAAGTCCCGTTCCTACACCGCCGCGAAAGAGCAGGTGCAGCACTCCCTGCAGTACGCCTATCGCGACCGCCGCAACAAGAAGCGCGAGATTCGTCGTCTCTGGATCACCCGCATCAACGCCGGTGCCCGTCTGAACGGCATGAGCTACTCCACCTTCATGAACGGCCTGAAGAAGGCTGGCGTGGTGCTGGACCGCAAGGTGCTTTCCGACATGGCCATCGCCGACCCGCAGGCTTTCGCCTCCCTGGTCGAGGTTGCCAAGAAGGCTCTCTAAGCATTCGCTTTCGTGCGGCTCCCTCAAAGGGGGCCGCATTGTTGTTTACGCAGCTATAAGAAAAGGCTCCCGCGGGAGCCTTTTCTTTATGCCATTTCCAAATCCGATTCGGTGCCGGCCAAGGTGTTGGTCACATATTGCCGAGCAGCAGCACTCGCCGTGCCGCTCATCCCCTCTACCACCTCGATGCCTGCGGCTTCCAGTGCCGTTTTGGCCGAGCCTTCCATGTTGTTTGCCAATACGACCGTGATGCCCAGATCGTGCATCAGGTGAGCCGTCTGCTGGGAGGACATCGACAGATTCGGCATGTTATGGCAATCGGTGATGAGACCTCGCTCCACGCGATAGCACATGTAACTTGAGCAATGCAAAAACCACGGAGCCACATCCAGCCCCTGGCTTGCTACTGCGATACGCATAATGTCGGCCCTCCTTTCCAACTATTCAACTGTAATCGAACTTACTTGAAATGCCCCCTGGTTTCGCCAAGCGGAAGCCTTCGGCCGCTCAACGTACCTTTTGCGGCATAGCGTGCGGGGCTTTCGGTACGAAAGACGCCCCCCGATTCGTATCGAGGGGCGTCTTTTCGCTTAGCGTCGCTTACCCGAGCGCTGGGATGCCAGCGCCGCGCGCCGTGCGCGCCCGGGGCGGAAGTCCCCGCCTTGCCGGCCTGCGGCGGAAGCGGGCTTCTTGCGGCCCTTAGGCAGCGCCGTGTTCTGCTTTCCGCTTGCCTTGCCCTGCTTTTTGGCGGCCGGGGTGTCCTTCGAGGCTGTTTTCTTGCCTGCAGCGCCGCTTGCGCGTCCGCGACCGCTGCGGGCCTCTTCGGCATGCTCGGCCGAGCGCGCCTTGGCCTTCTTGCGTTTGCGGGCGGCCTCTTCCTTCTTCGCCTGCTGAATCTCCGGGTCGCGGCGGGCCTCGGCGCGCTGAGCCTTCGCCGCCGCCTCGTTTTCAGCTTCCTGCATGTCGAAGTGCTCGAGCCTGAGCTTGGGAATGGATCGCTTGAGCAGCTTCTCGATGCCGCGCAGCGAGTCGATCGTTTCCGGGCAGGAGAAGGACACCGCCCAGCCGCTCGCCCCGGCACGCCCGGTGCGCCCGATGCGGTGCACGTAGTCTTCAGGCTGCGTGGGAAGGTCGTAGTTCACCACGTAGTCGACCCCTTCGACGTCGATGCCGCGGGCGAGCACGTCGGTGGCGACCAGGATGTCGGTCTCTCCGCTGGCGAAGTTGTCGAGCGCGCGCCTGCGCTGGTTTTGGCTGCGGCTGGAGTGGATCGCCTCGACGGTGTAGCCGGCCTTCTTCAGGCGCCGGCAGGTGGCGTCGGCGCGGCTTCGGGTACGAGTGAACACGATGACGCGCTTGTGCCCGCGTTCGGCAAGCACGCCCTTGAGCAGGGCGGGCTTCACGGCCTGCTGTACGTTGATGATGTACTGCTCGACGGTGTCGGCCGTCTCGCCGCGTCGGGCAATCTCCACGGTTGCGGGGTCGTTGAGGAGCTTGCCGACGTTTTTGGTGATGGAATGGTCGATGGTCGCGCTGAACAGCAGCGTCTGGCGGCTCTTCGGCGTCTGCCCGATGATCTTCTTCATGGCGGGCCAAAA
>CAVBAM010000109.1:0-5449 GCA_963593315.1 Candidatus Methanomethylophilaceae archaeon
AGGATGCATGGGCATGGACGTAGGCGCGTTCGCAAGAGCGCGCTTCCGGCGAAGCCGGAACACCGCGTACAAGTACCGCCGGCCGGCAGCCCAATCCCTTCGGCCGCCGGCCGTCTACGCGCAGCCGTTACTTGCGGATGACCTTCTCGCCGCTCTTAAGCTCCTGGCGCGCCCAGTGACCCCAGTGGTACAGGGCATCGGACTCGCTGACGGTGCCGTCGCCGAACATCAGGCGATGCGTGCCGCGATAGGGCTGGAAGATACCCGCGCCCAGGAAGATGTGCGCCAGACCGAACACGGCGATCAGCAGAAATCCCAGGTCATGCAGCCACAGGATCACGCCGTAGCCGGCCCCGAAATCAAACGCCGAGCTGCCCAGCATAAGCAGGACGCCGGTGACGCCCATAAGCGCGCCGGCCACCCACAGCATGCCGTCGGCGAAGCGCTGGCCGCTTTTCACCTCGTCCTGGTCAGGCATGTGAATCCACTTGGCCATGAACAGGTACGGAAAGAACAGCAGCATCCACTTCTTGTCGTCGGAATTCCACCTCGCGAACAGGTTCTTGAAGATGTGCGCCACACCCTTGGGTGCTGCGATGGCGCTCACAATGGGAACCAGCACGAAGATGAGCCCGAGCACGCGATGGGACATGCGGATGGCGAAAACCGTCTGCGTGCCCACCATCTGCCCGAGCGCGGGCACGAACACGAACAAGCCGGAGACGCACAACAGGATGCACGCGATGACGGTGATGCCGTGCGTCCAGCGGGCCTGCTTGGAATGCCTCACGATGCGCCGTTCGCCGGCTGCGGCGTTTTTCTTCAAGAACTCCTGGTCTGCCGCGGCGACCTCGGGAGAAACCTTCACGGAAGCGCTCATTTAGTTCCCCTCCTTCTTACCGATGTTCTCGAAGATGTGCTCCTTGACCGACAGCTCGTCTTGACCGTCGCCGTGCTTGACGACCTCGCCGGTGTCGGCATTCAGGGTGTTGCCGGTCTCGGCGTTGTACGCCAGCTTGTTGCGCTTGTAGCCGACGGCCAGGCCGAACATCGCCGCCAGGCCCACCACGGTAAGCCCCGAAAGTGCGCCCGTCACCGGTTTCATGACGCG
The DNA here is from genome assembly GCA_963593315.1 of Candidatus Methanomethylophilaceae archaeon. Taxonomy (GTDB): domain Bacteria; phylum Actinomycetota; class Coriobacteriia; order Coriobacteriales; family Eggerthellaceae; genus Senegalimassilia. The sequence goes on from CAVBAM010000109.1 coordinate 1,112, forward strand.
CGTCATCGCGACCGTCGCCGGGACCTGCGGGTTCGTCTCGACCCCGTGGGCTGCCGCCCCGTGCTTCAGCACGTGGATGACATGCGTCGGATACTCGTCGGAATCGCCGGCGGTGCAGGCGTTGGCGTAGCCGTGCTCATGCAGCCACTCCACCTTCTCGCGCGCCTTGGCAACCATGTCGGCGCGGTCGCCGAACTGCAGCGCCTGAGGCTGGCAGGTGGACACGCACGCCGGTGCCATGCCGTGGCTCACGCGATCCAGGCAACCCGTGCACTTCTGCAGGACGACCTGGTCGAAGGCGCCGTTGCCACCGTCGTAGCGCGGCACGTCGAAGGGACACGCGCTCGAGCAGTACTTGCAGCCGACGCATTGATCCTGGTCAACCGATACGAAGCCGGTCTCCGGGTCCTGGGTGAGCGCGCCGTGCGGGCACACCGCCACGCAGGGAGCGTTGTCGCAGTGCTGGCAGCTGCGGCGCCCGAACGCCCAAGAGATGGGCTTGGTCGGATGCCCCGCGTCGGGCTCGCACTCGTTGAACGTGATGATCAAGCGCGTGGTGCCGTTGATGTCGGCCGGATTCTGATACGTGCCCGTGAACGACGACGCGCAGGCGTTGAGCTCGGTGGGGCTGGGAAGGTTGTTCCAGCACTTGCAAGCAACCTGGCAGCCTTTGCAGGCCGTGCACAGGGAGGAATCGAACAGGATTGCTTTCTCGGACATATGCTACTCCCCCTTATGCCTTCTCGATGTTGACCAAAAACGCCTTGTACTCCGGGATGAAGGAGTTCGGGTCGCCGACGTTGGGCGTCAGGTCGTTCACCGTGCTCGAATCGGTGCCGTAGGCGCCGGCCCAGCTGTAGTGGTGCGTCATGCCGACCAGGTGGCGCTTCTCGCCGTTGACGGTCAGCGGCTGCACGCGCTTGGTGACCACGGCCGGAATCTTCACCGAACCGCGATTGTTCCACACGTGGACCATTTCCCCGCTCTTGATGCCCTTCTCGGCCGCAAGCTCTTCGGACAGCTCCACGAACTGCACGGGCATCGACTCGATGAGCGCCGGGCACATGCGCGACTGGCCGCCGGTCTGCCAATGCTCGGTGACCGAGTAGGTGGTCGCGACGATCGGGAACTCCTTGAAGTCGGCGTGCGCCGTCGACTTATTGGTGGCGAACTTGATGCAGGGGTTGGATAGGCTGCCGTTCATGATGTTGGACTCAAGCGGGCTCTCGAAGGGCTCGTAGTGCTCGGGCATCGGGGCGTCGACCATGCCGTAGCTGATCAGGCGCGCATTCTGCTCCCACGTCATGAAGAAGGCGTTGTTGTTCGGCTCGACGGGCTTGCCGTTCTTCACCGCAACGAAGTCGGCGTTGTCGTTGAGCGTCCACTTCCCGTTCTCCCACTTGCACAGCGTCCGCTTCTCGTTCCACGGCTGGCCCTTGGTGTCGGCCGAGGCGCGGTTGTACAGGATGCGGCGGTTGTTCGGCCAGGCGAAGCTCCACTTCGGATACAAGCCCAACCCGGTCGGGTCGGTCAGGTCGCGGCTGGCGCAGGGCTGCTCGGCGGCGTCGAGCGGGGCGTCGTTGTTGTTCCAGAAGCCGGAATACACCCACATGCCGCACGCGGTGGAACCGTCGGCTGCCAGCTCGGAATACCCGGAAAGCAGGTCCACCTTGGGGTTTGCCGAGGTGGTGTTGCACTCCGTGTTCGCGCAGCGGTAACCGTTCAGCGCCCAGGCCACCGGGCGCGGGTCCATCTTGCCGTCCACGTAGTAGTCCCACTTCGTGTTCAGGATCGGGTCGGGGTTCGCGCCGCCTTCCTTCTTGTACAGATCGACGATGGAAGTCCAGATAAGGTCGCACATCTCGTAGTCGGGCTTGGCCTCGTCCCACGGCTCGCACGCCTGGAAGCGGTACTGGATCCAACGGCCGGAATTCAAGATCATGCCGGGCTTCTCGTAAATGAGCGCGCAGGGCAGGTAGTACACGGTCGTGTCGATCTCGGCCGGGTTCATGTCCGGCGCCTTCCAGAAGCTCGCGGACTCGGTGATCACCTGGTCGGCCACCACCAGCCAGTCGAGCTTCGCCATGGAGCGGCGCACGAAGCCGGCGTTGGGGGCGGAATGGCACGGGTTCATGCCCCAGTTGAAGTAGCCCTTCATGATGCCCTGGTCCATCAACTCGAACGTGTTGATGTGCGTGAAGTTGGTCGCGCCCTTGCCCGAGGGAACCTTCGGCCACCAATCGTAGCCGTAGTCGTTTTCCACGGTGGCGTGCTCGCCGAACCATTCCTTCAGCTGGCTTACGATGAACTTCGGCTTGTTGGTGTAGTAGCCGGCGGAATAGGTTTGCGATTCCAACCACTTGCGCAGGCTGGAGCGGTCGGTGGTGTTTGCCCACTTCAGGTAGGCCGGCTGCTCGTCGACCATCATGGCCATGTCGGTCGCGCCCTGCACGTTCGGCTCGCCACGCAGCGCGTTCACGCCGCCGCCGGGGATGCCGATGTTGTTCAGCAGCAGCTGCAGAATGGACATGGCGCGCGTGTTCTGGCCGCCGTAGCTGTGCTGCGTCTGACCGAGGGCATACAGGATGGTGCCCGACTTGCCCGGCGCGCCGGACTCGGAATAGGTCTTGTACACCAGCTCGAGCGTGGCGGCGTCCATGCCGCACACCTTGCTGACGGTTTCGATGTCGTAGCGCTCGTAGTGCTTCTTGAACTGCTGGTAGACGCACATCGGGTCTTGCAGCGTGGCGTCCTTCTTCGGCTTGGTGAATTTCGGCGGAGTGAACTCGGGCGTGCCGGGCTTGTTCACCCAGGCGTAGTCGCCCGTCTCGGAGGTGTCCCACTCCTCCACCGACTCGGTCTGGTAATGCCAGGACTCGACGTCGTAGGTCTTCGTCTCCTCATCCCAGCCGCTGAAGTGGCCGCTCTTCACGTCGAAGCCGAACTCGGGGTCGAGCAGGTAGGACGCGTTGGTGTAGTTGATGAGGTACTCGAAGTTGTAGTTGTCGGGGTTCTTGCCCGTCGCGGTGTATTCGGCCAAGCCCGGCTCGATCAGGTTCTCGATGATGTAGTGATACATGCCGCCGTAGAACGCGATGTCGGTGCCGGAACGGATGGGGCAGTAAATGTCGGCCTGCTCGGCGGTGCGGGTGTAGCGCGGGTCGACGACGATCCACTTCGCGCCCTTGCTATGCGCGCGCTGCAGATGCAGCGAGGAGGTCGGGTGGCTCTCGCAGCTGTTCGAACCGCAATGCAGGATGTAGTCGGTATTGGCCATGTCGGACCAATGGCTGGTCATGGAGCCGCGGCCGAAGGTGGGCGCCAAGCCGACGACGGTGGAGCTGTGGCATACGCGGGCCTGGTTGTCGATGGCCACGATGCCCAGCGAACGCATCATCTTGAGGATCAGATACTGTTCCTCGGAGTTTTCCTGGGAGCCGCCCAAACTTGCAATGGAGGGCGTGTAGTTGACGGTCAGGCCGTCCTCGTTTTTCTCGACGAAGGTGGCGTCGCGCGTGTCCTTGACCTTGCGCGCGATTTCGGCAATGGCGTCATCCCAGGAAATGGCCTCCCAGTCGGAGGCGCCGGGACGGCGAACGAGCGGCTTGGTGGCGCGGTCCTGGTTCTTGATGACCTCGCGCGTCTTGGGATCGACCACGTTGCGCAGCTGGAACATGGTCGCGCCCTTCGGGCACAAGCCGCCCTCGTTGATGGGATGGTCGGGGTCGCCTTCCAGGTTGATCAGCTCGCCGTTGCGCGACGAGCACAGGCTGCCGCAGCCACCGGCGCAGTAGCAACAGATGTTGGTTGCTTCCTCGGTGTTTTCAAGCTTCCAGCTTTGTTGGGTTTGCTCGGCGAATGCCGGGGTGGCCATGGACAGTTCGGCTGCCAGCGTAGTTGCCAGCGCTCCTCCCGTGGCCTTGAAGAACCCTCTACGGGTCAATGTCATGAGATACATCCCCTTTCGCAATCTTCTTGCGGACGGTTTCGGCGCACGCTCGCCCAAAGCCCCGCATGAAGGAGCTTGGACATGCCGGCGCCACCGCCGCTTGCGTATGAACGCGATATTTCGTTTCAACGGGATTTGCCGTCGGGAGCGCATGCGTCTCGTCAATCCGCATGCTGCAGAAAAGGATGTATGCCCGCAGGGCCTCGCAGAAGAGCCCTGTGCACATACAAGGTGTGCTCGCGACGGTTCGGATGAAGGTCCGGAACCTCTGTGACTAGGTTAGTAGCAATTAAGAAACAGGGACTTTGATGCGTGGCGAACGGTAGCTATGCGACGGCGAACGGTTAACCTCCCCCGTTTCGTTCATCGCCCCAAACAGGGTATTTCGG
>CAVBAM010000110.1:0-5447 GCA_963593315.1 Candidatus Methanomethylophilaceae archaeon
ATGCCCATGCATCCTCGCGAACGCGCATGGGTCCATGCCCTTGCCCCCCTTGCAAACGCGGCGGCGTTCATGCCCTTGCCCCTTTGCGAATACGCCTCGTGGATACCCATGCACCCTGCGAATATGCCTGCGGATTATTGCTTGCGCAGATGACTGGAGGTTGGCGCTTATCTTATTAGTAGGTCGTATTTTTCTTTGATGCGTTGGAGCTTTTTTCGCCAGGGGACGTAGAGGACTCGTAGGAAGATGACCGTTGCGATGCCGTGTATGCAGTCGAGGGGGAATCCGGCGGCGTAGGCGGCAAGGACGCTTTCCCATGTAATAGGATGTACGAAGCCGATGACGAACCAGCCGTTGAGGATGAGCCCGTACAGCATGGCCGACAAAAACCCGAACGTAAGGAGCACAGGCGTGCGGTCGAAGGCGCCGGTGCGCTCGAGACATCCTGCCAGATAGCCGATAAGGCCCCACGAGTACATCTGCCACGGAGTCCATGCCCCCTGCCCAAAAAAGAAGTTACTCGCCAGCGCCGCGATGGCGCCGACGAGAAAACCGCTTTTGCGGCCGAACACCGAGCCGGCGATGATGCAGATGGCGCTCACGGGTTTGAAATCGGGAAACGGCATAAATAGGATGCGACCCGCGGCCGCGAGCGCGCCGAGCACAACCGTCGGCATAATCTGGCGCAGCGCCGGGCGGGAACGCTCGAATGAAATGAAGAAGATCGCGAGCGCCGCAAGCGCGACGACGAGCGTAAGCAGGGCGCTATGCTCGACGTCGAACACCGCGCACAGGATCAAGGATGCCGCGACACCGATCAGGCACACGGCTTCCACTATATAAGGAAGCAGCGTTTTAGCCCAAGGCGCTTTCGTTGGGGCGGCTTGCGCGGGGACGTTATACATGCTGCTCCCCCGCTTGCGCGAGCCACAGGTCGGCAAACCTGTCGTGGGCGGGCCGATAGAATAGGTTGTCGTTGAAGAAATCCCTCGGGGTTTGCGTGGCCGCGTTCTCGCCATCGAACATGAGCGTGACGGCATCGCATACAAGCGCTGCGAAAGGAAGGTCGTGCGTTGCGGCGATAACGGTCGCGCCACCGCAGGCCGCCTGGTGGATATGTTGGGCGGCGAGCAACTTCGCCTGCGGGTCGAGGCCCTTCGTCGGCTCGTCGAGCAGCAGCAGGTCGGGCTTGGTGAGCAGCAGCTTCGCCAAGGCGAGAAGCTGCTGCTGCCCACCGGACAGGTCGAAGGGGTGCGTATCCAGCGCCCCGGAAAGGCCGAAGGATTGCGCCGCCTCGGCAATATCGTCGTCGGAATAGCCGCAGGTCGGCTTCCACTCTGCGAGTTCTTCGGCAACGGAATCGCAGACGAGGAGCGCCTTTGGGTTTTGGGGCAGCAGCGCCTGACGGGCCGCAAGCCGGTTGCTCACCGATCCACGTTCGAGCTTCCGCACTCCGGCAATGGCATGAAGCAAGGTCGATTTTCCGCAGCCGTTGCCACCGAGCAGCGCATGGACGGACCCCTCGACCACGGCAAGGTCGAAGCCGCGCAGAACCCAGTCGCCTTCGGTGCGGTAACGCAAGTACGCGTCATCGAGGACTACTGCGGGAGCGGAGGACGAGGAAGCAGGCATGACAGGAGAGCCATCCGAGGCGCCTTTGGCGAATTTCGAATGCAGGCGAGCGGCAAACGAGGAAGCCGACGGAGACGATTCGGACGTTAGAGCAGGCCGCGACGCCTTTGCTGCAGCGAAGTCGGCAACGTCAAGCGGACAAGCGCGGAAGGATTCCAGGTCACAGGGCTCGATGCAGCCGGCATGTAGGCGGGCCGCGTGCGTGGCGTAGTCGACCAGCGATTCAGGCGCGTGGGTTGCCACGACGACCGTGATGCCGAGCTGGCGGTTCACGCGGAACAGTTCATGCAGAAACGCCTGTTCAGCAATGGGATCGAGCTGGGATGTGGGCTCGTCGAGCAAAAGGAGCGACGGGCGCAGCGCAAGGGCGGCGGCGAGGGCGGTGATTTGCTTGCGTCCGCCGGAGAGTTCGGACACAGGGCTGTGCAGCCATGATTCCATGCCGAAAAAATGGGCGATCTCCGCAACCCGGCGATGCATCGCGTCTTGGGGCATGCCAAGATTTTCCAAGCCGAAGGCGAGCTCGTGCCAAACGGCGTCGCACACCAGCTGGCTTTCGGGATTCTGCGCCACATAGCCGACGGTTGTCGCAGCAGTGCGGGGGTTAAGCTCGGCGGCAGAGGTTCCGAACAGGCGAACGACACCCGAACGCCGCCCCGCCGGGGCAAGCGCGGGCACGAGGTTCTTGAGCAGCGTGGTTTTGCCGCTTCCCGTCTGCCCCATGAGGATGCAGAAGGAACCCGCGGGCACTTCCCAGGAAAGAGGGCCTAGGAAGGGTTCCGCATCGGTTGAATGGCGCTCATTGCCGGACGCGCTCCCCTCGCCTTCCGGATATGAGAAAGCAAATTCATCGAGCTTGATTGCGAGGTCGCTTGGGTGCGTCATCGGGATCTCCTTGCCAGTGCGGCGATAAGGGGAAGGGCGAGCAGCAACACATAGGGCGCATAGCTGTACCAGGGCGCGAAGCCGTCGATACGCGGATAGAACGAGAAACGGGAGCAGGCGACGCCGGCGGAAAGCGCAGAAGCCAGCGCGAGGGCGGCGACGAGCGCGCAGGCAAACGCGTCGTGGCGGCGGAAGCGATAGCGCTGGTAGCTCGTTCGTTTCGCGCCGGAATTCCACCCCCGGGCACGCATGGCGTCGGCGGTTTCGAGGGAATCCTCCATGCCCCAACCCATGAGGACCGTCGAGGTGCGCAGGGCATCGGAAAAGCGGCCTTTGGTTCGAGATGGCGCAAACTTGCGGATGCGTTCGGTGCGCGAGCGGTTCGTTGGATGGCCGGCGCAAGACGGGACGGCTGCTTCGGTTTCCGGCATTTCGCGAGTGTTGGCAGCTTTGGCGTCGGCGCAGGTCAGCACTGCATCAGCCGCCGTGCAGGCACGACGCACGTCACCGATTTCCCTTCCACGGCGCACGAACGACGGGATAAGGCGCATCACCATGGAAATCATGAGCGACAGGGTTGGAAGGGCTCCGCCAAGCAAGCTGAGAACCTTGTCGGACGAAAGCAGTTGCGCAGCATTCGAAAACGCAAGCAGGGTGTTCACCAGCAGCAACCCCTGCGCGAAGCCGAAAAGCACCGCTTCAAGATACACCGCATGCAACCCGATGCGAAACAGCTCGGTGGAACCGATTGAAACGAATAGCGGGTTCGCGATTGCCAGGATAAGGACGAGCGGCGCCTGCCAGAAAATGCCGCGCAGAGCCTTCGCCCCACCTTTAAGGGAGATGGCGAGCGCCGTTTGGCCGGCAAAGGTGAGCGCCAGATACACCGGCTGCATCGCCGCCATGGAAAACCCCAGGCACACGACGGAGAACAGGAGCACGACCGCCGGATGGCAGCTATCTGCATACTGCGACACGCGGGCGTTCATCGGCGTTATTTCATGACGAGGGTCGGATTTTTTTCGGTGGAGTAGATCCATGCGATCTTCTCGCCGCCGGCGAGCAGGTACTTGCCGCAGGCCTTCGAGGGGAAGTCCCCATTGACGCTGTAGGTCCAGCCGCTGCCCTGCCCGCCTTGGCGTTCCGCAAGGCCGTTGATGGCGCTGACGTAATACGAGTTGCCGGAAATGGGCACGCCCAGCGCGCAAAGCGCATCGTAGACGGAAGCTCCCGGGTCGAGTTCGACGACTTGATCGATTTCGAACGGGTCGATGCCGTAGTCGGCGATGCGCGAGCTGTCCACCGAAACGGATACCTTGATCTTGCCGTTATCGTCGGTTTGGGCGGTGTCTTCCGAGGGCGACACATCCGGCACGTCAACCAATTCCGCCGGAGCCTGCGTCGTGGAGTCCGAAGGGGTTGAATCGACGGGGCTTGGCGATGAATCGGCACCTGACGTGGCGTTATCGGGCAAAGGTGTCGAAGCCGGTGAAGCATTGGACGCGTTGTCGGTGGGCGACGCTGCCGGTTTGTCGGCGTTTTGGGTGGCGTCAGGCGCAGAAGAGGATTGCTCGCCCGAAGAGGCCGGCGAGGATGTGGTTGCGGAGCTTTCGTTCTGGTCGGAGCCTTGAGGGGACGCCGAGTTACCCGTTGCCGCAGGGGTTTCCCCACCTTGGGAAACATCGGGGGCGCTTCCGAAGAAACCTGCGCCATAGCCAGCACCCGCAAGGATAGCCACGGCGGCAACCAGGGCGAGCGCGACGGAAAGCGCGCCGTAGAGACGCGAGCGGTCGGGGCGCTTGTTCGCGGAAGCGACAACTGAGGGCATCGAGGAAGAAGCAGGCTCGCCGGCGGCGGCATCGTGCGCAGACGACTCGGCAGCAGGCACACCCGGCGAGATGCGGGTGTCGCAACTCGCCGACGACACGTCAGGCGACGCGGTGGCGTTTTCGCGCGATTCCTTTTCGTCGGACATGCGATTCCTCCTCGATACCATCAGCGGGACCGGATGCGGTCGCCGCAAAGCAAACCGCGAACCCGGATTCACAAAAGGACGGATCCGGGTTCGCGACGATAGATGACCGTTTAGTGCAACGGGCTTTCTTAGAAGGGCAGGTAGCCCTCTTCATGGGCGTTGAACAAAACGCCGGCAACGCGCTCACGATTGACGGCGGTGTCCGCCTTCAACGAGCGGATGCCGTCGCCGTTATTCTCGCCATTCACCAGGCCGTTGTTGACGGCCCAGGCCATAGAGGCGCGAGCGTAGTCGGAAACGCTCGAAGCATCAGCGAACTGGTCGAGCACCGAGGTGTCGGTCTTGGAAACCGCTTCATCGCCCTCGATGTAGTTGGCCAGCATGGTGACCATTTCCTCGAAGCTCATAGCGCGGTCGGCCTCAAAGTAGCGGATGCCGTCGACGTCGACGCCATGGATAACCTCGTTTTCCCAGGCCCAGTTGGCGGCGCCGGTGTAGTACAGCTTGGAATCGACGTCGGCGAAACCGTTCTCGGAGACGGAATTGGCCGGCACGTAGGCCACGGAAGAAGCCGTGTCGGCAACGCGCCACAGGATGGTGGCCATCATGGCACGATTGGTCTTGTCGCCGATGCCGAACGCGTCAGATGAGGAGTAGCCCTGCATCAGGCCCTTCTTGGCAACCAGCGAAACGGCCTCGGTATACCAGTCGTCCTGCACGTCGGAGAAAATGGTGGCAGTGGCGTGGAGGGAACCGTGCACGTCGAACGCACCCGCGAGGGAGTTGGCAGCGGCAACGAGCGCACAGGTCACGGTAGCCGCAGTCATTTCCTCGGAATAGTCGGAGACGGCGGTGAAGCCGGAAAGGTCGGAGTCGGCCTGGGAGACCAGGTAGCACACCGGGTTGGCGCCGCTTTCGGTGGTCAGCTGCTTGCCGCCCGTGCAGTTGTAGCCGA
>CAVBAM010000111.1:0-5438 GCA_963593315.1 Candidatus Methanomethylophilaceae archaeon
CCTATCGCACGCTCATGGCCGCCGACGCCGCGGTCATGATCATCGACGCCGCAAAGGGCGTCGAGCCGCAGACGATCAAGCTGTTCAAGGCCTGCACGCTGCGCCACATCCCCATCTTCACATTCGTGAACAAGCTCGACCGCGACGCGCGCGACCCCTTCGAGCTGATGGAGGAGATCGAGGACGTCCTGGGCATCGGCACCTACCCGATGAACTGGCCGATCGGCTCGGGCCGCAACTTCCGCGGTGTGTTCGATCGGCAGACGCGCCGCGTCATCGCCTTCGACGGCGACGGCCGCGGCAACTCCACGAAGAAGGTCGCCGAAATCGAGGCCGAGCTGGGCGCGCCGGAAATGGACGAGCTCATCGGCGAGGAAAACCACGCCAACCTCAACGATGACATCGAGCTGTTGGATGGCGCCGGCGACGAGCTGGACCTCGAGGCCGTCGGCTGCGGCAAGCTCACGCCGGCGTTTTTCGGCAGCGCGCTCACCAATTTCGGCGTCGAACCGTTCCTAAACGAATTTTTGCGTCTGGCGCCGGCCCCGCTTCCCTACAACGACACGCTTACTGACGAGCAGGTGGAACCGACTGCAGAAACGTTCTCGGGCTTCGTGTTCAAAATCCAGGCGAACATGGACAAGCATCATCGCGACCGCGTGGCGTTCGTGCGCATCTGCTCGGGCAAGTTCTCTCGCGGCATGGACGCATGGCATACGCAGGGCGAACGCAAAATGAAACTGGCCACCGGCACGTCGCTCATGGCCGACGACCGCTCGATCGTCGACGAGGCGTACGCGGGCGATATCGTGGGCCTGTTCGACCCCGGCGTGTTCTCCATCGGCGATACGGTGTGCGCCGAAAAGCGCAAGGTGCAGTTCCCGCCCATTCCGACGTTCTCGCCGGAACATTTCGCGCGCATCACGCAGGTGAACACGCTCAAGCGCAAGCAGTTCGTCAAGGGCATGCAGGAACTTGCGCAGGAAGGCGCCGTGCAGATCTTCCGCGAGCCGGGCTTCGGCATGGAAAGCGTCATCGCCGGCGTAGTGGGCGTGCTGCAGCTCGACGTGCTGGAGACGCGCCTGGCCAACGAGTACAACGTGGAAATCCGTCGCCAGGGCATGCCGTTCACTGACATCCGCTGGATTGAGAACGACCCCGACGAGCTGGACCTGTCGCGTCTGAGCATCACGCGCGACACCAAGCTGGTCGAGGACATGCGCGGTGGGAAGCTGCTGCTGTTCACGAACGCCTGGAATGTGAACTGGGCCGTGGAACACAACCCCAAGCTGCGCCTGTCAGAAGTCGGCAACGTGCAGTTTTAAAGAGCACCGCGCCCTTCGGCCCTCGCTAGTAATGGTCGATCTTTCGAGAGGCGATGCCTTATCGCGGGCGCTTCGCTTGCTGATAGGCGCCGCTTCTCGGATGCAGGGTCGCTCTTGCGAACGACCCTGCATCCGAGTGCGCGACGCATAGGCAAAACGCAAAGCCCGCCCATCAAAGGGTTTGATGGGCGGGCGCAATCTCTAACGCGCGGTCGTATTAACCCTGCGGAACGATGACCGTCGGCGTCGTGAGGTTCAAAAGCACGCTGTGCGTGACGCTGCCGAAAAGCGTGCGGCCGAGGGCATTACGGGAATTGGTGCCCAGGACCAGCAGCGCGGCATCGGCGCTGTTCTCCACCAACACGCGCGAAGGCGAGGCGCCTTCCAGAGAGCGCCCGCTCACATCAAGGTCGGCGTGCTCTGAGGAAAGGCGCGCAATCGCGGCATCCACTTCGGCCTGCCGCTGCTCCCCCACGGGCCCCAGGCCGCCGCCCATGACCTCGGCGCTGCGTTCCAGCCATGCCGGAAGGCCCCAAGCGCTGACAAGTTCCAAATGTTGACCGGTGGCGACAGCTTCGCTGACGGCGAATTCCAGGGCGTTTGCGTTGACGGCCTCGTCGGGACCCACGCCCATGACGATGCCTTCGGCGTCCGCCGTAGCGCTCCAGTCAGCAGGCACGATCACGGTCGGCACCTTCGTTGAGACCGAAATACGCAGGCCCTTCGCACCGCCAATAGTTTCGCCGATGGTGTGCCCATGATGACTGCCGACGACGACCATATCGTGCACGTTGGCAGCATCCACCAACGCGTCGACGATGTTGCCAACAGACGTTTGCACCCGAATATCTAGCCCGGGGTGCGCGGCCAGCGCCTCGTCGCGCTTGGCGGCAAGGGCATCTCTCACGGTTTCTTTCAGGATATCGACATCGACGCCAGCTTTGTTGGCGATGGCGCTGTCGATGACGGCGAGCATAGTGATGGAAGCGTTGGCGCGGGCGGCGCGGGCAATCGCCCATTCGAGGGCGCGGCGACCGCGTTCGCTGCCGTCGATGCCGACGAGGATAGTGGCCATGATGGATGACTCCTTACAAGCGGTGTAGGTTGAAGTGATTGGAATGGGGCTAGGGATGATCTCGCCTGGCCCGCTAGATTGACGGGTCCTAGAAGCCCCCGATACAGGAAGCGGCCGGGATTTCCGGCCGCTTCGAAGGTTCCTAGTGGAAGAACGGGATCATCAGCCAGAGCGCGAATAGCACGATGGCAACGCAGGCGGTAAAGCAGATGACCGAGCACACGCGGTGCATGAGGTGCGGTGTGCCCTGCGCGTCTACCCCGCCGGCCGCCCACAGGCGCAAGCCGGAAGCGTACAGGACGCTGATGGCGCTGGCGACGCAGATGGCCACGACGAGCACGGTGATGAAGCTGGAAATTTCGGTGGTAATCATATCGGCGCCTCCTTTACGCCGCGGAAGCCGGGGCCGTGGCGGTCATCTTCGCCGCATTGACCTTGACTTCTTTTCCATCGTTGACGTTTGCGCTGTTCACGGGGTTGCGCTTGGATAGGCGGAAGATGATGAGGGCAACGCATACCGCGATTGCGACGGTCGCAATGGTTCCCCACAGCCCCGTCTTCGCCAGGGCGCAGGCAAGGGCAGCCACGATGCCGGCCGCCGGGAAGGTGACCAACCAGGCGACAAGCATGCGGGCGGCGACGCCCCAGTTCACGGGGTTACCCTTCTTGCCCAGGCCGGTGCCGATGATGGAGCCGGAGCATACCTGCGTGGTGGACAGGGCGAAGCCGAGGTGCGAGGAAACGAGGATGGTCGTTGCCGAGGAAGCCTCGGCGGCGAAGCCCTGCGGGGTGGAGATTTCCGTGAGGCCCTTGCCGAGCGTGCGGATGACGCGCCAGCCGCCCATGTACGTGCCGGCGGCAATGGCCAGGCCGCACACGGCGACGACCCATAGCTGCGGGCCGGTGCCCGAGGACTGCGCCCCGACCGCAATAAGCGTCAGCGTGATGATGCCCATGGTCTTCTGCGCGTCGTTGGTGCCGTGCGAGAGCGCAACCAGGCAGGCGGTGATGGTCTGACCGTGGCGAAAGCCGTTTTCGATCTGCGATTCGTCCATCTTCTTGACGATGAAGAAGATGAGCTTCACGGCGCAGAATGCCGCAAGGCCGGCCACGACGGGAGACACGAGCGCGGGGATGAGGATCTTGGTGAGCACGGCGGCGAAATTAACGCCTTCCACGCCCGCGCCGACGATGACGGCGCCGACCAGGCCGCCGAACAGGGCGTGCGAACTGGAGGACGGCAGGCCGACCAGCCAGGTGAGCAGGTTCCAAATGATGGCGCCGATAAGGCCCGCCAAAATGAACTCGGGGGCGATGGTGACCACCTGCTCGTTGATAAGGCCGCCGGAAATGGTTTTCGCCACCTCGGTGGAAAGGAACGCGCCGACCAAATTGAGCGTTCCTGCCGCGATGACGGCGGTCTTGGGCTTGAGCGCCCCGGTTGCGATCGAAGTCGCCATGGCGTTGGCGGTGTCGTGGAATCCGTTCGTGAAATCGAACGTGAGCGCGACCACGACGACCAGGCCAACGATTACCAGCGTTGCCGGATCCATGTCTTTCGGTTCTCCCTTCAGGATGATTGCTCGCATGAGCGCACACGTCCGCCGTGTGCTCGAAATAGCTTAGAAACGGAATGTAAAGGGAACGTAAGGCCGCCTTCAGGGATGGGTAATGCTTTTGCGGATTCGCCTTCACATGTGATGCTGCGGTGATTTTGAACAAATTGAACTCGAGCGTGCTATAGTTCATCGAAATTGAACTTGCATACGTCACGACGCAGGGACGCCGACGGCGGGAAAGGACATTCCGATGCAGGAGAACGTGTTCGCGCAGCGTTTGAAAACGGCCATGGAACGCAAGGGCTACAAGCAGGCAGACCTCATCAAAGCGGCCGAGCGCGCCGGAAGCAAACTCGGGAAAAGCCAGGTTAGCCAGTATGTTAGTGGCAAGACCATCCCAAGGTCCGACGTTATGGAGCTTCTGGCACGCCTGCTTGGCGTCACGCCGGCATGGCTTATGACGCAGACGACGGAGCCGGCCCATGGATCCTTCGCGTATGGTTCCGTGCTAATGGGCGGATTGGAAGCGACGCCCGGCCGCGCCGATACCGCGGGCATTGACGCGAACGCAACAAGTGACGATATCATCATTTCCGACGAAGGGGTTCCCATGCGTCAGTTCAAAAAATCCTCGAAGCTCGACAATGTCCTGTACGACGTGCGCGGCCCGGTCGTCGACGAGGCGGCCCGCCTGGAGTCGCAGGGCATGCGCATTCTGAAGCTCAACATCGGCAACCCCGCGCCGTTCGGCTTCCGCACTCCCGATGAAGTGGTGCAGGACATGCGCATGCAACTTCCCGACTGCGAGGGCTACAGCGACTCGAAGGGCCTGTTCAGCGCGCGCAAGGCGATCATGCAGTACTCGCAGATCAAGGGCCTTCCCAATGTGGACATGGACAGCATCTACACCGGAAACGGCGTCAGCGAGCTGATCAACCTGTGCATGCAGGCGCTGCTCGACACCGGCGATGAAATCCTCATCCCCAGCCCCGACTACCCGCTCTGGACGGCCTGCGCGACGCTTTCCGGCGGCGTTCCCGTGCATTACGTATGCGATGAGCAGGCGGAATGGTATCCGGACATCGACGACATCGAGCGCAAGATCACCCCGCGCACCAAAGCCATCGTCATCATCAACCCGAACAACCCCACCGGCGCGCTCTATCCGCGCGAGGTGCTCGAGCAGATCGTCGAGATTGCGCGCAAGCATCAGCTGATGATCTTTTCGGACGAGATCTACGACCGCTTGGTCATGGACGGCCTGGAGCATATCTCGATCGCAAGCCTATGCCCCGACCTGTTCTGCATCACCTTCAGCGGCCTGTCGAAATCGCACATGATTGCCGGCTACCGCATCGGCTGGATGGTGCTTTCCGGCAACAAGGCCTGCGCTCAGGACTTCATCTTGGGGCTGAACATGCTGTCGAACATGCGCCTGTGCTCCAACGTGCCCGCGCAGTCCATCGTGCAGACGGCGCT
>CAVBAM010000112.1:0-5384 GCA_963593315.1 Candidatus Methanomethylophilaceae archaeon
CCAACACCACCAAGCCCGCCACCTTCGAGACCGGCATCGAGCTGCAGGTTCCCACCTTCGTCGAAATCGGCGACGTGCTGCAGATCGACACGCGCGACGGTCGCGTCATCAAGCGCGTTTAGTTTTCGTTCCGGCTGCCTTTCCGCGGTCGGACTGCCTTGACGCTGCGGGGCTCTCGTGGCACCCAGCTCTCGCGTTTCTTTCCGCCGCGGCGCCGTTGCCGCGGCGGTTTCTGTTTCTTGCCGGTGAATTCGCATTGTCCGTAGGGTTTCAACCCCGCCATCTTCTATAATCCATATTTCGATTATGTACGGTTATTTGACCACCTGATAACGAAGGGGGTGCGAGTTCATGCCAAGGCTTCAAATCATGGATACCACCATCCGTGATGGCCAGCAGAGCTTGTGGGCCACGCGTATGCCCATCGGCGACATGCTTCCCATCCTGCCGAAAATGGACCGCGTCGGGTACTGGGCCATCGAGGCATGGGGCGGCGCGACGTTCGACTCCTGCATGCGCTTTCTAGACGAGAACCCGTGGGATCGCCTGCGTTCCATCAACGCGGCAACGCCGAACACGCCGCTGTCCATGCTGACGCGCGGCCAGAACCTCGTCGGTTACAAGCATTATTCGCGCGACATCGTCAACCGCTTCATCAAGGCGTCCAAGCGCAACGGCGTCCATGTCTTCCGCGTGTTCGACGCGCTCAACGACATCCGCAACGTTATCGACAGCGCCGAGGCGGTCAAGGAATGCGGCGGCCATTTCGAGGGCGCCATTTCTTACACCATTTCCCCTGTCCATACGCTCGACAGCTACCTGGAATACGGCCAGGAGCTCAAGGACCTCGGCGCCGACTCCATCTGCGTCAAGGACATGGCGGGTCTCATGACCCCCTACCGCGCCGAGCGCATCGTCAAGGCCTTCAACGCCGAAATCGGCCTGCCGGTGCATCTGCATTGCCACTATGTCGGCGGCATGGCCCCGGCCAACTACCTGAAGGCCGCTGAGGCGGGCGTGTCCATCGTCGACACCGCCTCCGCTCCGCTCGCCTTCGGCAATTCCCAGCCGGCGGTGGAAATGCTCGTCGCCGCCCTGCAGGAAAGCCGTTACGACACCGGTCTCGACCTCGACCTTCTGTTCGAGATCGCCGAGTACTGGGAAGAGGTGCGCAAGCGCAGCCACTACAAGCGCGGCGTCTCCTCGCTCATCCACATGCAGGTTTACTCGCACCAGGTCCCCGGCGGCATGATGTCCAACCTCATGTCCCAGCTTGAGGTGCAGAACGCCAGCGACCGCCTGCCCGAGGTCATGAAGGAAATCCCGCGCGTGCGCGCCGAGGTCGGCTATCCGCCGCTCGTCACGCCCATGTCGCAGATCGTCGGCACCCAGGCCGTCTTCAACGTGCTCACCGGCAAGCGCTGGGGCGTCGTTTCCAAGGAAATGAAGGATTACATCTGCGGCTACTACGGCAAGGCGCCCGGCAAGATGGATCCCGACATCGTGAAGAAGGTCGCCGGCAATTCGCAGATCCTGCCGGACGACGTGCCGCCGTCGAGCCTGGTCACCACCACCTACGACGAAGTTGCCGAAGAGGTCGGCGACCTGGCGCAGAGCGAAGAGGACGTGCTCATGTACGCCCTGTTCCCCAACGAGGCGCGCACCTTCCTGAGCAAGCACCGTGCATCCGAAAAGGTCGACTTCCTGATGGAGGAAGAGTCCAGCAACACCAAGGAGGACGATTACGTGGACATCAACCAGATTCGCGAATTGGTTCGCGTCGCCGAGGAAAGCGGCGTCGGGGAAATCGTAGTTGAGGAAGAGGGCACCCGCATCGCGGTGCGCATGCCCGGTCAGGCCCCCGCGGCCGTTGCCGTGCCGCAGCAGGTTGCCGCCGCTCCCGCTGCAGCAGCGGCGCCCGCGGCTCCGGCGGCTCCCGCAGCCGCGGCAGAGCCCGAGCGTCCCGCCAACTGGTATTGCGTGAAGGCCCCCATGGTCGGTACGTTCTACGCCGCTCCCGCACCGGGCGAGCCGCCGTTCGTGAAGGTGGGCGACGAGGTTGCCGCCAACCAGACGCTGTGCATCGTCGAGGCCATGAAGCTCATGAACGAGATCACGGCCGAGGAAATGGGCACCGTGCGCGAGATCTGCGTCAATGACGCCGACCCGGTCGAGTTCGGCACGCCGTTGTTCTACGTCGAGCCCCATGCTAAGACCCCCCTCGTCTCGGAGCAGGCATAATGTTTAAGAAGGTCCTTATCGCCAACCGCGGCGAGGTCGCGCTGCGCGTCATGCGCGCCTGCAAGGAGCTGGGCGTGAAAACCGTCGCGGTCTATTCCACCGAGGACGAGAACACCTATCCGGTCCAGTATGCCGACGAGAAGGTGTGCATCGGCCCCGCCCAGGCGAACAAGAGCTATCTGGTCATGAGCAACATCATCGGCGCTGCGCAGATCACCGGCGCCGACGCCATCCATCCCGGCTACGGCTTCCTGGCCGAAAACGCTGAGTTCGCCCGCGCCTGCGCCGATAACGACATCGTCTTCATCGGCCCCGCCCCTGAGTGCATCGAGCGCATGGGCGACAAGTCCTCGGCGCGTGAGACCATGAAGTCGTGCGGCGTCCCCACCGTGCCCGGTTCCGACGGCTGCATCGACACCGTCGAGGAGGCGCGCGCGTTCGCCGATCGCGTGGGGTACCCCGTGCTCATCAAGGCTACCGCCGGCGGCGGCGGCAAGGGCATGCGCGAAGTGCATGACCCGGCCGACCTGGAAACCAGCTACAAGGCTGCTCGCGCCGAGGCCGGTGCCGCCTTCGGCAACGACGAGGTCTATCTGGAGAAGCTCGTGCTTCGACCGCGCCACGTCGAGGTCCAGGTGCTTGCCGACGACTTCGGCAACAACGTGGCGCTCTGCGAGCGCGACTGCTCCGTGCAGCGCCGTCATCAGAAGCTCATCGAGGAAGCTCCCTCGCCGGCGCTGACCGACGAGCTGCGCCGCGCCATGGGCGTTGCCGCCATCAAGGCCGTCCGCGCGGTCGACTACCGCAACGCCGGCACCATCGAGTTTTTGCTCGCGCCCGACAACAAGTTCTACTTCATGGAAATGAACACGCGCGTGCAGGTGGAGCACCCGGTTTCCGAACAGATCACCGGCGTCGACATCATCAAGGAGCAGCTGCGCATCGCCTCCGGCGAGCCGATGAGCTGCGCTGACCGTGCGCCGTTCAGCCCGTTCGGCCATGCGATGGAGTTCCGCATCAACGCCGAGGATCCCGAGCACGGCTTCCGTCCGTGCCCCGGCACCATCACGCGTTTCGAGCCTCCGTCGGGCCCGGGCGTGCGCATCGAAACCTATGTGCGTACCGGCACGAAGATCAGCCCCTACTACGACTCGATGGTCGCCAAGCTCATCGTGTCCGGGCAGGATCGCGCCGAATGCCTCTCCCGTGCCCGTCGCGCGCTCGACGAGTTCGTCATCGAGGGTATCCAAACCACGCTGCCCTTCCATCGCCGCGTGCTCGACAACGAGGTGTTCTGCGCAGGCGAGGCCACCACTGACTTCATCGAAACCCAGATGGGAGATGTGCTATGAGCGATTTGAACATTGACGGCATGGCGGTTGCGCCGGGCGTCGTTGAAACCATCGTGTCCATCGCGGTCGCCGACGTCGAGGGCGTTGCCAGCGTCGGCGGCGCGTCCGCTGCCACGGGTGTGCTCCGCGGCGTGCTCGGTGCGAAGCCGTCCACCCAGGGCATCGAGGTTACCGCTGACGAAAACGACAAGCTGCAGATCTCCGTGCGCATCGACGTGTACTACGGGCAGGTGCTGCCCGATGTGGCGACCGCCGTTCGCCAGGCCGTGGCCGACGCCGTTGCCAGCCAGGTCGGCGTGACGGTCGGCTCGGTCGATGTCTACATCGACGGCATCCAGTTCAACCGATAGGTATTAGACGACGTCCTGCTCGTCGGCCCCTTGCGCGCGATGTTCGTGCGCCAGGGGCGCGGGCGGGGCGTCTTCATCAGTAGAGTTTCAAAGACGACGAAGAAGATACAGGGAAAGACAGCACATGGCTCCAAAGAACCAGAAACACCAGCGCAGCGTTGCGCGCCGCATGGCGCTGCAGGTCCTTTATACCGGCGAGATTAAGGCCGCGTCGCCGACGCAGATTGCCGAGGGCGGAAGCTTCCCGTCGGAAGAGGGGGTGCTGTCTGATTACGCCCTGACGCTTATTCGCGGCGTCGAGTCGCATCAAAGTGCAATCAACCACCAGCTCATGGGTGCCGCCCAGAATTGGTCGATTATGCGCATGCCCATCGTCGACCGCTGTATCCTGCGTGTGGCCACCTTCGAGATGATGTACGTGGACGATGTGCCCACGAGCGTCGCCATCAACGAGGCCGTTGAGCTTGCGAAAGACTTCGGCGGCGAGGACGAGTCCCCTCGTTTCGTCAACGGCGTGCTCGGCCGCATCGCCAAAGACCTCGACGCCGCGCAGGAATCGGGTGCCTCGAGCGCTGCTGCCCAGGATATTTCCCTCTAAGAGAGCCGGTGTACCGTGGCGCTTGAATCCCAGGACTCCTTCGAATCCCTGAAAAGCAGGCTCGACGAAATCGTCGAGGCGGTCAGCGATGATTCGCTGCCGCTTGATGAGGCGCTGACGCTTTACGAGGAAGCGGTCGGGCTCGGTCTTCGTGCGAGCGACTTGCTGGAAGAAGGTATCGACGAGCGCCGCGTAGCTGAGGCGCTGGCCGCTGCGGATGCCCCGCAGGCGGAATCAGCTGCCCCTGCACCTTCCGAGGTGGCGTATGATTCCACTGATGGTGAAACATCTACGGAGGCATCATCGGGGGAGGGGTTCGCGCCCGAGCCGGACGGGCCGCATGATGCGGGCTCGCAGGCTTAAGGCGTCGTGTTCGAAAGGCATCGCATGAACGATAAGCGCATATTGGATATCGTTTCCAGCCCCGCCGACTTGAAGCTCCTCTCCAATGAGGAGCTCTCTATATTGGCCGGCGAAATTCGCCAGGAAATCATCGCAACCACGTCGAAGACGGGCGGGCACGTGGCGTCCTCGCTCGGTGCGGTGGAGATCATCCTGGCCTTGCATGCCGAGCTCGACTGCCCGAAAGACAAGATCGTGTTCGACGTGGGGCATCAGGCCTATGCGCATAAGCTTGTGACGGGCAGGTTGGAGGGCTTCGATACGCTGCGCACCTACGGCGGCTTGTCTGGGTTCCCGAAGCCAACCGAGAGCCCCTACGACGCGCACTTTTCCGGGCATGCGTCCGATTCGTTGTCGGTGGCGCTTGGCCTTGCGCAGGCGCGCGATCTTTCCGGAACCGACGATAAGGTGGTCGCGCTCATCGGCGATGCGTCGTTGGCC
>CAVBAM010000113.1:0-5353 GCA_963593315.1 Candidatus Methanomethylophilaceae archaeon
CATGGCCTGACTTCCCCAAGCCAAGCACCAAAACGCGACCCAACTCGCGCGGAGCGGATTTCCTACCCTCGATCATCTCTGCATTGCTCATTTACGCCACCACCAGCAAACTCTCTGCGAAATACGTTGCAAATCCCAGCGCCGCCAGCACGCCGGAGACAATCCAGAAGCGCACGACGACCTTCGTCTCGCTCCAGCCCTTCTTCTCGAAGTGATGGTGCAGCGGTGCCATCAGGAACACGCGCTTGTGGGTTTTCTTGTAATAGAACACCTGGATCATGACCGAAAGCGCCTCGGCGACGAACAAGCCGCCCACGACGAGCACGACGAATTCGCACTTGGTGAGCACCGACAGGCAACCGAGTGCCATGCCGAGCGCGAGCGACCCCGTGTCGCCCATGAAGATGTCGGCCGGGAAGGAGTTGAACCACAGAAAGCCGACGCAGGCGCCGGCGAGCGCCGCTGCGAAGATGGCGGAATCGAGCATGTCGGAGCGATAGGCGATGGCGGCCATGACGATCATGACGATCATGACGGTGCCGGCGGCCAGGCCGTCAAGACCGTCAGTGAGGTTCACGGCGTTGCACAGCCCCATGAGCAGGATGTCCACGAACAGGATGTAGAGCCAAGGCACGGACACGCCCGCAATGTCGGTTTGAAGGATGCCGAGGTCGAACGTGTAGATGAAGGGCAGCTCCACCGTCGGGGCGATCCCCACGACGTTGACGGCCACGAGGCCGAACACCGTGGCGATGAGGAACTGGCCGACGAGCTTGGCTTTCGGCGTCAAGCCCAAGGAACGCTCCTTGACGACCTTCTCCGCGTCGTCGATAAGGCCGAGGCATCCGGTGAGGATGGTGGCGATGACGAGCGCGAGCATCTCGACCGTGGCATGCCCCACCAAAAACACGGTCACGATCACGGCAATGAGCATGATGACGCCGCCCATTGTGGGCGTGCCCTGCTTCACCAGATGGCTTTCGGGACCGTCGGCGCGCACCTGCTGCCCGATATGGCTGCCCTTGAGGAACTTGATCCATGCGGGCATGAGCACCATGGTTACCACAATAGCAACCACGATGGAAAGGAACACCAGAAACGTCGGATACGATTCGAAAACATGCAGCATGTTAGTCAATCAACCCCTTAACCACGCCGTCGAGCCCCATGAAATGCGAAGCCTTCACCAGCACCGCATCCCCGGCCGACAGCGACCCTTTCAGCATTTGCAACGCGGCGGTGCCATCGGGCACCCACGTCACGCGAGACGCGTCCATCCCCGCCTCGAGGGCGGCGGCGGCCATGGCACGCGAAAGCTCGCCCGCGCAGATGAGTTCGTCGAGCCCCGCCGCGGCGGCGTCTCGACCGACTTGCGCATGCAGGCCTTCGGCGAAGTCGCCGAGCTCGCCCATGTCGCCGAGAACGGCGATGCGCCGCCCCTTCACCGCAAGCGCCGCAAACGTTGCAAGCGACGCGCGCATGGAGTCGGGGTTGGCGTTGTAGGCGTCATTGACGACAGTGAGGCCGTCTTGCGTGCGCAGGACTTCCTGACGACCGCTTTCGGCGCGAGAGCCCGCAAGCGCTTGGACGATCGTTTGCGGATCCATTCCCGCCGCCAAGCCAACGGCCGCGGCCGAGCAGGCATTCGATACGTTATGGATGCCGCGCAGGCCGAGCGAGCATTCGACGGCACCTTCGCCCTGCTCGGCAATGCCGGCGTAGCACAAGGTGAAGCTTGGGCGGCCTTCGTCGTCGAGCGAAATATCACGCGCCCATACGCGCGCGGCGGTAAGCTCTTCTGCCGAAGAGGCGCGGCGCTGCTCGGCATCCTGCGAGCCGTCGAAGAGCACGCAAGCAATTCCGCGCTCCTCAAGACGGGCAACCTCGCGCATAAGCGGCGTCAGGTCGCAGGCGGCGTTGAGAAACGCGATGCCGCCTGCGGGAAGCGATTCGATAAGCTCGGTCTTAGCACGAGCGATGTTTTCCCGGCTTCCCAGAAGCTCGATGTGGCAATCGCCCACGTTGGTGATAAGCCCCCAGTGCGGGCGGACGAATTCGCACAGCGCGTCGATTTGATGACGGCCGCGCATGCCCATCTCCACCACAACCGATGCGGTGTCGGCATCGGCCGAAAGCACAGTGGCGGGAACGCCGAGCTCGTTGTTCTGGTTGCCCTTGGTGGCCGCCACACTGCCGGCGGCGGTAAGCACGTCGCGCACCAGATTCTTCGTAGTGGTTTTGCCGGTCGATCCGGTGATGCCGACCACGCGCCCGGCAATGCGCCCGCGCCACGCGCGAGCAAGCTCGGTAACGGCGGCGGCGGTGTCAGCCACCTCGACCACGCCCGCGCCCGCCTTGCCAACCTGCTCAAGGTCAGCGGCGGAAAGCGGCTTGGATGCAAGCACGACCGCGGCGCCGGCGGCTACGGCAGCGCCGGCGAAATCATGTCCATCGACGCGCTCACCGGGCAGGGCCACATACAGGGCGCCCGACGCTACATTGCGGGAATCCCACGTCAAGCTTGTGGCCTGGCGGTTTGCGTCCCCGGGTGTGACGACGACGCTGCCGCCCGTCGCCTGGGCGATTTCCTCTACCGTGAAACGCATGAGCTATTTCGCTTCCCCGCTTGCGCCAAAGGCGCGCTCGAGCTCCTCGCGCGCCACGACGCGATCGTCGAAGGAGAGCACCTTGTCCCCCACGAGCTGATAGTCCTCATGGCCCTTGCCGGCAATGAGAATGGAGTCGCCGGGCTTGGCGAGCGAAATGGCGAGCGCGATGGCACGCCTTCGGTCAGCTTCCACGTCGAAACGTCCCTGGCCCGCCGCCATGCCGGCGACGATGTCGTCGATGATGGCGTTGGGGTCCTCGGTGCGCGGATTGTCGGAGGTAACCACGGCGTGGTCGGCCGCAAGCGCCGCACGACCCATGATGGGACGCTTGCTCGCGTCGCGGTCGCCGCCGCAGCCGAACACGCAAATGGTCCTGCCCGGCGTGAGCGCCATGATGGAGCCGAGCGCCTTTTCAAGCGCGTCGGGCGTGTGCGCGTAGTCGACGAACACCGAAACGCCCCCGTCGTCGGAGGCATGCACGCGCTCGAGGCGCCCGGGAATCTGCGGCGCATCGCGCAGCGCGTCGATGACGGTTTCGACCGGAATGCCCAGCTGGATGCCGATCGCAAAGGCGCACATGGCGTTCTCGACGTTGAACTTGCCCACGAGCGGGTAATCGAATTCGTAGTAGGAACCGCGCACATTGAGCGTGATGGACGTGTGCGTGGGGAAGTATTTCACATCCTTGGGATGAATGAGCGCCGAACGGTCGAAGCCGGTGGTGATGACGTTGTCGCCCGCATCCGAGCAGCGGCGCAAAAGCTCCTTGCCCCACTTGTCGTCGATGCAGATGACGCGGCGCGCCGGGTAGTCTCGCCCGAACAACAGCGCCTTGGCCTCGAAGTAAGCCTCGAAAGTGTGGTGGTAGTCCAGATGATCCTGCGTCAAGTTGGAGAACGCGGTCACGGCGAACTGGGTGCCGTAGGTGCGCTTGAGGTCGAGCGCGTGGCTGGAGACCTCCATGGCCACGACGTCGCAGTGCGCGTCGGCCATGCGGCCGAGCAGCTGCTGCAGGTCGGGAGACTCGGGCGTGGTGCGGCTCGACTTCTCCTTCACATCGCCGATGACGGTGCCGACGGTGCCGATGACGCCCGTGCGCTTGCCCGCCATCCGGGCGATATGCTCAACCAGGTAGGTTGTGGTGGTTTTACCGTTCGTGCCCGTGATGCCGACCAGCGATATCTTTTTGGACGGGTCGTCGTGAAAGCGCGCCGACACCTCGGCCATCGCCTTGCGCGTGTCGCTGACCACGACCTCGGTGACGTCGGTGGCGTCGGCAAGGTAGACCTTGCGCTCGACCACCAGCACGCGCGCGCCATGGTCGATGGCGTCCTGGGCGTAGGTGTGCCCGTCGGATTGCATGCCGACGATGCAGAAGAACGCATCCCCCGGGTTCACCTTGTCGCTTCGATACGCTATGCCCTCCACCTGGTCATCGGCGTTGCCGATGATGGTGCATTCCATTCCCTCAAACAGTTCCGCGCAGGTCTTTCCCATGCGAGTACCTCACTCAGATGTAATCCCGAAACGGTCGATTGCCGTGGTCATTATATCCTTAAAGATAGGGGTGACCACGCCGTCCCCAGGAACCTCATTTGCCCCGACGAAGCACACGAGCTTGCTCGAGGAATCGGCGATGAAGCCGGTGAACGCCAGGTTGTAGACGTTTTCCCGATACCCGCCGTTGACCTCGTCGTAGATTTCGGCCGTGGAGGTTTTGCCCGCGACGTTGTACCCGTCGATGGCGGCCTTCGTGCCCGTGCCGTCGGTGACGACGGTCTTGAGCATGGACTGCATGTCGGAAAGCGCATCGGTGTTCTCGATGACCTGCTCGGTCGCATACTCGGGCTTCTCGCCGGACTGCACCTTGCTGATCAGGAAGTGCGGGGTGCACTCCACGCCGTTATTGACGATGGCGCCGTAGAAACGCACCATCTGCAGCGGCGTCACCGACACGCCCTGGCCGAACGTGACGTTGTACGCCTGAACGGTGGACCAATCCGACACCGGGGTGAGCATGCCGAGCGCGTCGGTTCCCTCCTCGCCTTCGCCAACGTAGTCCACGCCAGTGCGCGAGTGCAGGTTGTAGCGCACGATATGGTCGTAAAGCTCGTTGAAGCCCATCTGCTCGGTGGCCAGCGAAATGCCGATGTTCGACGACTGGTCGAGAATCTGGCGCAACGTGAAGGTGGCGTCGCCGCGCTCATGGGCGTCGGTGATGGTGTAGCCGTCGGCGGTGATGGAAGCCGGGCAGTACAGCTCGGTCTCCGGGGTCATGGTGTTGGTTTCCAGAATGGACATGGCCGACACCGACTTGAAGATGGAACCGGGCTCGAACAGATCGGTGATGCACTTCAAGCGCTCGGCCCCCGACTCCATATTGGTGCGGTCGGCCGGGTTGAACAGCGGCAGGGACGCGGCAGCATAGATTTCGCCGGTGGCGCCATCCATGACTACGCTCGACCCGCCCGTGGCGTTCATGCCCTCGCAGCCGCTCTCCAGGCTTTCCTCGACCTGACGCTGCAGCTCGATGTCGATGGATACGACGATGTCCTGGCCGTCGATGGCGGCGACCTCCTCGTGCACGCCGCCGGGGATGGCCTGACCGGAGCGGCCATACTCGGCCTCGTAATAGCCGGGGGTGCCGGAGAGGATGTCGTCATATTCGGCTTCAAGCCCGCAGAAGCCGACGTAGTATTCGCGGTTCGCCTCCTCGTCCACTTCCGTGTTGCAGGCGCCCACCA
>CAVBAM010000114.1:0-5347 GCA_963593315.1 Candidatus Methanomethylophilaceae archaeon
TAGCCGTCCTTCAGCGTCGCCTTGGCCGTGTAGGTGCCGGCCGCGGTCGCCTTCGCCGTCCCCTCGAGGCTGTAGCCCGCGTTGCCGTAGACGCCCTCGATCTCCTCGCCCGTGTAGTCGAACGCACCCGCCTCGGGCACGTTCACGACCACCTTGTCGGTGACCAGCTTCGGCGCGGCGGCGTCGGTCGCCTTGGCGGTGGAGAAGTCCACGGAAATGGACAGCGCCACGGCGCCGGCGGGCTTGAGCGTCATCTTCAGCGGCACGGCGTACATCTCGCCGCCGGCCAGGTCGTAGGTCACCTTGCCGGTGGCGGCAGCGGCGTTGTCCACCTTGAAGGAAACCAGGTGGATGCGCGAATCGCGCTCGCCGTACGAGCCCTCGTACTGGGCGTCGTTGCCGTGGCGGTGCGTCGCCGTGACGCGCTCGGCGGCGACGTCGGTGATGGCGCCGTCAACGCTCTCGCCCAGGTTCTGCAGCGTGAAGATGGGGTTCACCACCGGCAGGTACACCGTGTAGCCGCCGTTCGCGTCGACCACCAGCGTGGCGTTGTTGCCCGTCACGCCCGCGGTCGGGGCGCTGTTCTCGATGCCCTCGGCGTCGTTTTCGTCGATGGTGGGGCCGAACGGGTTGTTCGGGTTGGTGGCGTAGGCGTCCACGCCCACCAGGACCGGGTTGTACTGGCCCGGCATGAACAGGTTAGCGTTGACCGTATACGTGCCGGCGGCCAGTTGCCCCTTCTTGGAAGCGACAACTTTCAAAACGCCCGCAGTGTACGAGAAATAATAGTTGTCCGCTTCTCCATCAGCAGGTTTAAGCTCATAAGACTGTCCGGCTACAAGGTTTTCGGGAGCGGAAACCGTCGGCGCCTTATAGCCCTTTGCGGTAGCCGCCGTCTCGCCGCCAACGAAGCCATCAACAGACACCTCTAATGCCGCAGTGCCGTCACTCGTGATCGTTTCGCCAGCATACTTCGCCGTAAGTTTCGCCTTGGAGATAGTCCAGCAGACCGTTACGGGATCAGTAGTGCCATCCGCCCAGGAATAGCCGTCCTTAAGGGTGGCGGTTGCCTCGTAAATACCCGCATCGGTCGCAGAAGTCGTCCCGACTAGCGTATACCCTTCGCCCTCGGAAATGCCAATCTGCTCCGTCCCGTTATACGTCAGCTCTTCGGAAGCGACGGGCTTGGCAACCTCTTCAAGCTCTTCACTCACCGCAACGATATAAGCAACTTGGGTATCGCTCGTCTGAGGATTACTGCTCAGCTTGTCGCAATCCCTTGCGGCGTTATACCAAGGCGTGCAATCGACTGCCGGACTCGCTTCTGCAGAAACTAAATCGAAGGTCTGATAGCCCCTCGACACCGAGGAAGCGATTTTCGTCGCCGAAGTCAAAGAGCCGACAGTTCCGGAAACGACGTATAAGCTGGTGCGGTTATTGCCAACGGGCAAAGTTACGGACAGCTTGTTGTTGCCCTCTCCAACCGTGGGGCCCATGAGGCCTGTGCAGTAGCAGACACCATCGTCGCCAGCCGAAACTTCCAGCGCAACGCTCCATGCGGCATCAATCCGAGGCTTTTCAATATCCGAAAGATCCAAGACGCTTGCGAAATCTGCCAACGAATCCGCATCGGTTATCTTCTTGGATGCGGCGGCAAAATAATCGGCATAGATATCGAGCGCCTGCTTGCCCGTCTCGGGGTCCCCCACGCCCATACCGTTGTAAATGTCGTCCAAAACGGCATTCGTTGCATAAGAAACGGAAGCCCCCGTTGTCGAATCGCTGAACGTGCCGCTCCACGCCCACGACTCCGAGCTTTCCTTGTCGACAAGAACAACCGTACCGAGTTTTGGCAGCTCAACTGAACTCTTGCCATCAAGCTCCGTGCACGACAGACTCGCCAACGTGCCATTATTGAGCAAGTAGATGCCATCATAGCTTCCAGAGAACGAAGCAGTCAGCTTGACCTTATCGTCAGGAGAGACCGCTGAACCACCGCTCACCAATGCAAGATCGAATGCCTTGTACGACGAAACACTTTTGTATTTCGTGGAAAGAGCGCTATCAATCGCGTCCTTTTTCTCCTTCGCAACATCCTCGACCGCAAACTCGGAAGTACGCAGTTCATCAATTACCGAAGAAGTCTCTTCCGCCTCAACAGCAAGGGAAATACCAGTCGCCTCATCCGTGAAGGTCTTCTCGAAAGAACCCTCGACCTGACGTATGGCATTTGCGTAATCAACCGTCAGCTTCAACGGAATATTGAACCGCCCATACGACAAGGATTCGTTGCGATTCAGCGCGGTTGCATACTCGCTGCAATTTTTGAACTCGTAATTTCCGTCCCAATTCCCAAGCGTAACGACGACCTTGGAAATACGGGTGTAATACCCATCTTCGTGGATATCTTCGATGTATGACGGATCGCTGGGATCCTCCTCGATCGCAACCGTATCCTTCGAGACGACCACAACGTTATCGCCATCCGAGAAATCCTGAACGGTAAATACCGGATTCACCAACTCGAACGTCAGAGTTCTGGTTCCATCTTCTCCCACAACGAGCTCGGCATTGTTCTTTACCGGAGCCGCCGGTATGCCAGTCTCGCCGATGCCCAACGGATTCTGAGGATTCGTGGCATACGCCGTAATACCCAGAGGAGTGAGCATGGAAACATTCGCGGAAATGGTATAAGTGCCGGCATCAAGTTCTTTGCTTAACGAGTTATCGGAATCCGAAGGATCCGCAGCAAGCTGAGCTGCGTCCCCTCGAGCGCTAGAAAGCGAATCCGTATTGGCGTACGCCGTTGCAAATGGGGAAAACGAGCAACAAAGCACTAATGCCAAGAAAACAGAGAGCAGCTGGCGAGAGACGCCCCGCTTCTTAGCAAATGAAATTCTATTCATGATCATAGCTCCCTTTAATCTTCTTTGTCGTCAGAAAGAAAACTATTACGCGCTCGCGGCAGAGCAGTCGGCAACAAGATGCAGATCCCAATCCTTCGATCCCTTATACAGAATGAAGTCGGCAAATTCGCTGCAAGGCGTAAAGGTCGCTATGGTTTCGCCATCAGCAGAGAAATTCGTCACATCAAACGTGATGGAGCTGATCCGGGTAAGTGTACCGCCCCAAGTAGTGCTCCAAGATTCGGTCTTCTTATTCGTGACGGCAACAGTTCCATCAGCGGAAGCAGCCGGGAACGATGTGACACCGAAAGTCGTATTGACCACAGGCACCGTAAGCAGCTTGGTGCCGTCGCTCTTCACAACGAGAGTTGCATTATTCGTAACTGGGGAAGTCGGCTTATTCAATGGAGGCTTACCAGGATTGGTGACATAGGCATTCTTTTTAATCGGGGAATCGGTCGCATCGACGTAGATATTCGCCGTCACCGTGTACGAGGTATCCCCTGTTGCTGCGAACGCCTTGCTGAAGTCAATCGACTCGGCGCCGGCGGCGACGAGCGCGGCAGCGGCGACGGTGCCGGCGGCCATCTTGACGAAGCCTCGGCGCGTGTAGACCATTTCGGTGTTCATTGAGAACCACCTCTTTCTTTGCGGCGGGTTTTATTGGGTAACCCCTGACGAGCCGATGCCGCATCCTCGGCTTCCAGGGGATCCTGAAGCCGGCGGGACGCCGGCAGCGGGAACCTAGCAACGACAAGTCAGCCGCACGCGTGCGCATTCGCTCGCAAGCTATTCGTCTGTAAGAGGGAAAATGGTCGCGCGCCTGCTAATACCGCACGAAACCCCAGGTCAAAAGCGACCTTGGTCGTGAGTTACACAGGGATAACCGACTTGACGGGCACGATTGTACACCCTGGTTTACATGAATTACAAGAGAAAGTTATAGATGGGTGCCTTTTTTAGCAAGATTCTTCGCTCGAGGTAACAAATGTTACCCGCCCCAGGTCAGGGGTTAAATTATACGAGGGTAAGAGCGGCTGGAGCCTCCCTAGTCACCCAAACCAGCCTGAGACCTGGCGCAAAGCCACGTTCCCCACGCGACCGCACCAGGCAGGCCCTTTATCACTTTGCAAGGTAACTCCCGAAACCGGGCAGACTGAAGCGGAATTCCCCAGGTCTCGGCTCCTCGATAACGCCGGCATCCAGCAGCCGTTTCTTGTACGTCGAGATGTGGCTCGTATTCTTTTTCAAACGCTCCATTAGCTGCTTTCTTGACGTTAGCGCGCCATCGCTTGGGTCCATGGCGCGCAAGAACTCAACGTCCTTGGCGGAAAGCTCAGACAACGTCGCGTCGAACACGCGGCCTTCGAGCTCTTCCTGCGCCAACTTCGAACCCTGCCGAACATGCTCGACCGTAATCGCGGGAGACTGTCGCGCCATGTTCCACGACCGATACCCGACCAGCTGAAACATGAAGGGGAACCCGCCGATGGCATCCGACGCAACCTCAAGCGCGTCGGCGTCGATGGTTTTCCCGCAATCCTCCACTGTGAGCAGAAACGCTTCCTTCACCTCATACGACGGGATCGATCCGAGGGAATGCTGGGCCGCGCGCCTCAAAAACGACGTGGACTTACCGGTAAGCAGGTTGGAGACGCGATGAGGCAACCCCGCCATTAGGAGCGCCACTCGCTTGTTTTCGCGCACGAAATGCTGATAGGTCGTCACGAGCGACACCATCTCGTCCACCGTGCAGTCAACCTCATCGACGGTGATCAAAATCCCTGTTTCGGTTTCTTCCAATGCGCCGAATAGATCATTCATCTGAGAGCGCCAATTTGCCTGCGAAGCGGGAAGGTTCTCCCACGACAGGCCCCCGATCCCGCTCACGCTGGCGCCGGTGAGTTTTCTGGCAGGAGGATCGGAAACAAGGTGCTGCGTCGATTCGCGCAAGCGCTGCAGGATGTCATCGAGCATCCCTTCACCCGCCGTGACATTTACGGCGATCCATCCGAGCTGCTGTGCTCTATAGCCCAAATACGTCAGCAACGCCGTCTTCCCCGTACCGCGGGCCCCGACGAAAATCGAGCACAGATTCGGGTCATTCCCCTCGGATTCGAACGCAAGAACCATGTCCTCTATGATTTGCTCACGTCCCGCCATGTATGCGGGAACCTTGCCGAAAACGGGCGTGAATGGATTAACGCTCTGGTGCTTCGTTGCGGCAGACACGACAACCCCCTTCCGATTGGAACTTGCTTAGATAATACGGTATTCAGGGAACGGGGCCAGTGGTAAAAATCGAATAGCCTTAATTTCTTTGTGCGTCCTTGATTTGCTTTACTCTCCTTGATTTCTTTTACTGTCGTTGATTTGCTTTGCGCGCGCTAGATTACCGGCGGAGTCCATTCGGGCTTGCCTTTGGCGCGCAAGTTCGCGCG
>CAVBAM010000115.1:0-5335 GCA_963593315.1 Candidatus Methanomethylophilaceae archaeon
TTGCGAAATCACCTCCCGAACGGCACTGTCTGCCTGCAGTACATCGATGTCGTGCGTAACGCTTCGAGAAGTTAAATCCCTCAATAAGAAAGCAGCGCCGCCGACGATTATCACAGAAGATTTAACGGGCGGAATCGATTTAACGGGCGGAATCCCGCATGCCAGAGATACCTCTTCATCGATGGCGAGCAAGGTTTCCTTTAAGTCATTTGCCCTCATGAGAGCCCTCCCCTATGAGTATTATTT
Source organism: Candidatus Methanomethylophilaceae archaeon (assembly GCA_963593315.1). Lineage (GTDB taxonomy): Bacteria > Actinomycetota > Coriobacteriia > Coriobacteriales > Eggerthellaceae > Senegalimassilia. The sequence continues at coordinate 247 of CAVBAM010000115.1, forward strand.
TAGATGAATAATACTAGGATTCAGCACGCCTGCGCAATAGCTCCGATGATAAGCCCCATAAATGCAATACCGTCAAAACAAGCTCCAACACGGAGAGATCCCATTCGGCGGTTTTGGCTAGTCCCGAGGACCGACAGCAACGTATGCACTTGGTTTGAAAGGCCAATCAAGTGAACGCTCTCTCTTGATTGCCAGGCGCGCTGCAAGTTTATATACTTGTTGTACGTTGTACTTGTTATTTTGACGGCGCCACCGGCCGGCTGCGAACAGGTTCTCCGGCTTTTCGCTTCCCCGGAACGAAACGTCGTTTCGAACACGTCCGATTGAAAGGAGAGCCGCATGCCCGATGCAATGGTGACGGCACGAATGTCTCAATCGAAGAAGAATGCCGGGAACGAAATCCTCCGCGAACTCGGTTATAGCGCCTCGCAAGCGATCAACGAGCTATACGACCGCGTTTTGGAAACGCACGCATGGCCGCTAGAATCAAGCAAGAAGGCGCCTATCAACCCGCAGAAATTAGGCGAAGCCCTCGCTTTCATCGACGGAATCGCCCGCGTCTCGCCAAATGATTTCGTCGACATGAGCGTTAACGAGGCGAAACAGCGGCGACTTATCGAGAAAGGTCGCGCGACGAAGAAGGACTTCGAATGAATCTGCTACTCGACACGAATATCCTCGTCGACGTGCTGCGCAAACGAGACTTCGACTATGAAGAATCTCGCCTCCTTCTCGCCTTGGGGAAGCTGCACGAATTCGAGCTCTGGATCAGCCCTTCCCAGCTTTCCGACCTCTTCTACATCCTCACTTCGGGCGGTAAAAGGCATCTCGCAAAGGCGGTGAGTGCGGAGTTGTCCGACCTCTTTTCGTTCGTGCGCGTCTGCGCGCTTGGACACGACGAGGCTAACGCCGCGCTTGCCTGCGGTTTCGACGACCTGGAAGACGCCCTGGTCTGCCAAGCAGCGCGGTCCGTGCGGGCAGAGGCGATCATCACCAGAAACCAGAGAGACTTCGAAGCGTCGCCGATCCCCGCACGCAGCAGCAAGGAGTTCTTCGCGTGGCTGGCAATTGAAAAGGGCTTGAACTATGCCGAGATAGCTTTGCAGCCAAGCTAAGCAGCTAACCGCTAATGGCTCAGCAAAGGTTCCTCGCGTTCTTCAGTGCTCACCGAGTGGGAAACGCTGCCGCCTTTCGGCATCCGGGGTTTATACTCTTCAGGACTGCTTCGCGGCGGGCATAGACGCGCCCGCATCTGCACCCGCCGCGCCATCGAAAGGAGACCCCATGACTGAACTTGGAACCACATGCGTGCAGGGCGGCTACCGTCCGGGAGACGCCGAACCGCGACAGGTCCCGATTTACCAATCGACCACCTGGAAGTACGACACCTCCGAGCACATGGGCAAGCTTTTCGACCTGGAGGAGACGGGGTATTTCTACAGCCGCCTGCAAAACCCCACGTGCGACTTGGTGGCCGCGAAAATTGCCGAGATGGAGGGCGGCACGGCGGCCATGCTCACCAGCTCGGGCATGGCGGCAAGCTTCCTGGCCATCTTCAACGTGGCCGGTGCGGGCGATCACGTGGTGGCAAGCTCAGCCATTTACGGCGGCACGTACAACCTGCTGGCGCACACCATGGGCCGAATGGGTCTGACCTGCACGTTCGTTGCGCCCGACTGCACCGACGAGGAGCTTGAGGCGGCGTTTCAGCCCAATACCAAGCTCGTGTTCGGCGAAACCATCGCCAACCCGGCGCTCGCGGTGCTCGACATCGAGCGCTTCGCCGCGGCCGCGCATGCGCACGGCGTGCCACTGATGGTCGACAACACCTTCCCCACGCCCGTGAATTGCCGACCCATCGAATGGGGCGCCGACATTGTGACGCACTCCACCACGAAATACATGGACGGGCACGCGGCTTACCTGGGCGGCGTCATCGTGGACGCCGGCAAGTTCGACTGGATGGCGCATGCCGACAAGTTCCCCGGCCTCACCACGCCCGACGAGAGCTACCACGGCGTGACCTATGCGGAGAAATTCGGTTTGGAAGGCGCCTTCATCACCAAGGCGACCGCCCAGCTCATGCGCGATTTGGGCCCCATGCAGAACCCGCAGGCGGCGTTCTTCCTGAACAGCTCGCTGGAAAGCCTGCACGTGCGCATGCCGCAGCACTGCGCGAACGGCCTGGCCGTAGCCAAATTCTTGCAGAGCCACCCGAAAATCCGCTTCGTCAGCTTCCCGGGGCTTGAAGGCGACAAGTATTACGACCTGGCGCAAAAGTACATGCCCAACGGCACCTGCGGCGTGGTGAGCTTCGGTTTCACCGGCGGACGCGCGGCGGCCGAACAGTTCATGAAGAGCCTGAAGCTCGCGCAGATCGCCACGCACGTGGCCGACGCGCGCACCTGCTGCCTGCATCCGGCGAACGCCACGCATCGCCAGATGAACGACGCCGAGCTCGAGGCCTGCGGCATCAGCCCCGACATGGTGCGCCTGAGCTGCGGCCTTGAGGCAACGAGCGACCTCATTGCCGACCTGGCCCAAGCGCTCGAGACGATTTAGGGGTTAGCCGTCAGAATGGCGTCCGCTGCTTGCGGGCGCAGTTAGGCAAACCTCAGGGGCAGCTTCCTTGGGAACTTGCGGGTTGGCATTGGCCCCGGATTTTGATGCCCATCCCGGCGTCGGTGGCAGGTTCCTTAAAACCACGGGCGGGCATTGGCTCCTTACCGATGTCCACCCGCGGTTGCTGCCAGGCGGATGTTCCGGCTTCGCCGGAAGCTCGCTCTTGCGAACGAGCCTACGTGCATTCCCATAGCGACACACGGTCGCGAGGCCGGCGGACGTCGGCGTTTTGCCCGCCGGTGAATCGTCGGCATCCCGACATCGCCGGCGGGCTGGCCGAGCTTGTGCTGACGGGTTTTCCGAGTTCTTATAGCTGGCCGAGCTTGTGCTGGCGGGTTTTCCTGGTTCTTGTAGCTGCTGAAGCCCAAGCTGGCAGGTTTTCCGAGTTCCCGGGCCTCCGTGCAGCGTTTTGGGCCTCTCGCGGCAGGTTTCCCGACTTTCCGAATCGCCGTGCAGCGGTTTCGCCGCTTTCGCGGCAGGTTTCCCGAGCTCCTGTAGCAAATCGCCTGCATCGCGCCCCGGAAACTCGGAAAACCTGCCAGCCGCGCCCACTTTTCGTGCACGACGATTCAGAAAACCCGATAACCTGCCAAGCAAGGCCGGCCCCCTTTAAGGCAACCATATCAGGGTGCCGCCACCTCAAGTCGCAACCGAGCCTTCCAGTAACGTTCAGCGGGCAAACCGAAAATAAACCTATCGAGAAAATCAACAGGCCCAATCGAGCACGGAACCATCTGATTCGCCGCAAATCAAATTTGAGCCAGAAACTGCATGCTATAGTGAAGCGGAGAAGTGCAGCGAGGAGGTGGGGCATTTGGATCCAGCAGCTATCAACATTGAGATTTCACGAAGCCTCACGCAGGCGGGACTGCCAGTGGCCTTAAGCGATTTTCTGACCTTCCTCATCTTGCTCGTTATCGAGATCGCCCTAATCTACGTTTTACAAAAGCTGCTCAGATCTATTTTCCAAGCAGTTCTTAGGAGCCTATTCCGCAAGCAATTCCATATTGCACTCAATAGCGGTGTCGCTATTGCGCCACTTCTTCAGTCGAAGAATCAAGGACGGGTGCTATTTCGAATCCCCTTTTGGATGCATGCAAACAAAGACGGCTCTCGAGATAGGCGGCGCCAGAAAAATCGACTCGTTCGCAGGAAATCAACCTTGTCCATATCCCACTTCGTGATTAAAAGCTATGAGCCCTATGCTATCTATTGGCTTTACCGCGAGCTGGTCTTTCGCGGATTCGTTTTCGATCAGCCGAAAATCGTCACCCACGGACGCGAAGCGTCCATGACAACAAGGTCCGCTCAGCCTTTGCCGAAGCCGCCTTCTGCTGCCGCGGCTGCAATCTACAACCACTATATCGACCACCCAACCGATTTCGAGGAATACTGCGCATATCTTTTCCGCAAGCAGGGCTATACGGCAGAAACCACCCCGAGAACGAACGATGGCGGCTTCGACATCGATATGACCGATCCCTACGGAAATCGTTGTCTCGTCGAATGCAAATGCTATAACCCGTCAGGCGAATCAGTCGGGCGAGACCTCCTTCAAAAGCTTGTAGGGGCGAATGCAGCCCAAGGAGCCCAACGAATGATCTTCATCACCACATCCCACTTCACCAATGGGGCAATAGAATATGCGCGATCGCTAAGCACTCCAATTGAGCTTATCAGCGGTAACGAACTCGAATGCCTCGTCCGTGCAGTGGCAATCAATTCGGGCACCAGCGAAAACGTTGACTCGAGCACCTCATCCAAACAGGTAATTTCCTGGGATTCCGTCTCGCAATGCTTTCCTCCAGACGTTGCGCAAAATAAGGAATGGAGGTGATTGCGGTGAGTCGGATCTTTTTCGTCGGGCGCGTGCTTGCGGCAGTGATTCTCGCTGCAACTTTGGTCGCTAATACAATTGCATTAGCAGCATCATGGGAAGCCTTCTCCAAAGACGAACTTTCAACTAAAAGCACCTTCATTGTGACCAGCGATACAACGGAATTCGTGCTGCCCGATAGCAATGCTCGTCTATATACGGCAAACGAAGCGCAGCAATTAGACGATTGGGAGCTGGTGACGGCAATCAACGAGTTGTATGCGAGACAAGGACTTATTTTCAACGACCCCGATGTAGCCGAATACTTCCAATCGAAAAGCTGGTATGTCCCAACACGCGCATTCGATGATTTCGAGGAAAGCAGCCCCTTTAATTACATCGAACAGCAAAACGTCAACACATTGGCCGAAGAAAGAGACCGGCGCGGTCTTTAACATCGGCTTTGCAGGCGGCACCCGATGACGGAAATCAACTTCGGCCTCAAACAATTAGCAGGGCTGAACGAAGGTTTGACCAGGCCGACGGCGATGCTGGATTCGACCATCTTATTGCCAGGCGGCGTTACGGGTCCATTATTCCGGCTTCGCCGGAAGCTCGCTCTTGCGAACGAGCCTACGTGCATTCCCATAG
>CAVBAM010000116.1:0-5287 GCA_963593315.1 Candidatus Methanomethylophilaceae archaeon
AATAAATGTGCAGGTTACTCACGTTTTTCGCCAGCTTTAAACAGACCTTGCCGCTAGGGATTCGCCCGTGTTTCCAACCGACGAATTCTTTCGCCTGCGGCTAGATTCCCAGCCTGAAAGACCCCGCGATAGCGTATGATGGAGCGCGTGCTCTCGAAGTGAGAGCGAGTGTTGCCGCCATGCAACGCGTAGTTTTACCCCCGCGCATCTGCACGGGAGAGAAAAGAGGATTTAAAATGGCGGAAGGTACTGTTAAGTGGTTTAACCCCGAGAAGGGCTATGGCTTCATCTCTCAGAACGATGGCGAAGATCTGTTCGTGCATTTTTCCGAGATCAAGATGGACGGCTTCAAGACCCTCGACGAGGGCCAGGCTGTGTCCTTCGATGTGACCACCGGCCAGAACGGCAAGCTCCAGGCAAGCAACGTGGTGCGCATCTAGTTCACCGCCTTTCTTTCTAAAGGATGCTGAAAGCCCCTGCGATTTGCAGGGGCTTTCTTTGTGTTGGGGGTTGGTTGGTAGGCCTGGGCGGTGTGGCCGGGCGCGGCGGGTGGATACGCGCGGGCGGCCTGGGGAGCGGCCCGCGCCCGGCGCGATTTGGCTGCCCAATGCGCAGCTACTTTCGCCCTTCGCCGTTCAAAAGAAATGCGCCCGCAGCTGGGAAAGAAGCTGCGGGCGCGATGCTATGCGGGAGCGTTCGCGCCAACGTCCCGCGCGGATTGTGCGCACGTTTAGGTCAGGCTGGCGAAAATCGTGGTCAGGACGATGCAGAGTCCGGACGTGATGAGCACGCTGAGCAGCACATTGAAGTCGAAACTGCGAGCCATGGGGTACCTCCTTACTGTTCGATGCATAAGGATAGTCGCAGATGGCGGGTGCAAGGACGTCTTGACGCAGGGAAACGAAGTCGTTTCGTTGGCGAAACGCGGCTGTAACAGGGGACGGCGGGATGGGTGGGTGGTAGCGCACGGACTGCATCGCACGGGCGGCTACGTGAGGGCGCGGTACGCTTGCAGCGAGTGAATCGCTCGCGTGAGGGGGCGCGCCGATGACGGGGTGGGTCGGCACTCGCTCAGCTAGCGCACCGACCGGCTCTTTCGCTGGGAAAGGAATACCAGCGCCATGCAGCCGAGCGCCACGAGTGAAATAGCGACCAGCAGGTAAAACGCGCTCTGCGTTCCCGCGACGGTGCCGGCGACCAGGTCGGGCGAAGTGCTTTGCGCCGCGTTCACGATGGAGGTCATGATGGCCGTCCCCAGTGCCCCGCCGAGCTGCTGCAGCGTGTTGAAGGTAGCGTTGCCGTCGGTTTTGCGGTCGATGGGCAGGAAGCTCAGCCCGTTGGTGACGGTGTTCGCCGCGGAAAAACCCTGCGCGAGCGGGATGAGCACGTAGATGAGGGTGAACACCCACGGCTGCGCCCCTATCGACGCGAACGCGTACAGTGCGACGGCGGCAAGCTGGCAAATGGAGCCGAACGTGAGCGGCCGGGCCGCGCCGAGCGTGTCGAGGATGCGCCCGCCGAGCGGCGCGAGGATGGCGCCGATGATGCAGCCGGGAAGGAGCAGACAGCCGGCGCCGAATTCATCCTGGCCGTTCACCACTTGCCCGTAGTAGGGAAGCAGGTAGCCCAGACCCAGCACGATGGCTTGCAGCAATACCACGTAGGCGACGCTTGCGGCGAAGGGCAGGCTGCGGAAGATGTCGATGCGGATGAGCGGGTTCGCCGTGCGGCGCGACATAGCGGCGAAAGCGACGACGAGCGCGATGCCGCCGGCCAACAGCCCGATCACCTGCACGCTCAGCCAGCCGGCGGTGCTGGCGCAGCTGGATGCGAACACGAGGCAGACGAACGCGCCGGAAAGCACGAGGAACTGCGGGATGCTGAACGACACGTGCTCGGTTTCGCTCACCTGGCGGATGGCGGCGATGCCGGCTACGGCCGAGAAGGCCAGGAACGGGAGTAGTACCAGGAAAATCTGCCGCCAGCCCCAAAGCGTGACGATGAGGCCGCCGACTGAGGGGCCGACTGCCGGGGCGGTTGCGGTGATGAGTGTGGCGATGCCCATCATGAGCCCCATTTTGTCGTGCGGAGCCTGCTCGATGACGATGTTGAACATGAGCGGCAGTGCCAGGCCCGTGCCGACGCCCTGCACGAGTCGGCCGGCTATGAGCAGCGAGAACGTCGGCGCAACGGCGCAGGCGACGGTGCCCGCGGCGAAGCAGCAGATGGCGGCGACGAACAGCGTCTTATTCCGGAAACGGCGCTTCAGAAACGACGAGAGCGGCATGATGGCGGTGAGCACGAGCAGATATCCCGTGGTCACCCACTGCACGGTGGCGGTGTCCACGCCGAATTCGCTCATGAGTGAGGGAAACGTGATATTCATGGCCGTTTCGACAACCACGCCGGAAAACGACATGATGCCGCAGGCGACGACGGATAGGATAAGGCGCGCGTCGATGCGCCGCATGAATTCTTCCTGCATTGTTTCTTCCTAAATTGCCGGTTCGGCGTTACCTTGCGTTGCGTCTCGCGCCGCTACCTGCGTCGGCTTGTTGCTATACGTTGCCTTGCGTTGCGGCGCTTTTGTACCGCCGGCGTACCGCTCGTCCCCTCCATGCGCGAGACGGCTAGCGTGAGCTTCTGGTTCATGCCGCCCCGTCACTCGCGGTTCGCGTCCTGCAAGCCCTGTGCGCCGTCCTCCAAGGCTTTCATCGTCGGGTTCTCGGCGAGTGCGGCAAGCTGCTCCCGCGCCATGCCATTCAGGTATTCGGCCCGCTCCTGCCTGCTGCGCCCCTCTTTTATCAGCTGGGCATTCATGCTTTCGAGGTTCGCTAGCACTATCAGCTGGTGCAGCGTAGCCTCGTCGCGAAGGTTACCGCGAGCATCGGGGTTATCGTCGTGCCACTGCTTAGCGGTCTTGCCGAACAGCGCGACGTTGAGCACATCCGCCTCGGTCGCGTATACGAATCTGCTGCCCTTGCCCTTGATGTTTGGCACCAGGTTTTCCTTCACCGCGTCGGTGTGGATGCGGTAGTTTATCTTCGTAAAAAGCCTCTTCTCGCTCCATTCTAGCGAGAGCTTGCTGTGCTCGTCTGCCTTGAGCCGCTGGTAGTCCTTGATGACGTACAGCTTGAATTCTGGCGAAACCCAGGATGCGAACTCGAAGGCAATGTCCACATGGGCGTATGTGCCGCCCCCGTATCGACCGCGCTTAACCTTCAACCCCTTTGCGCACGTGGCTGATACCCACTTTGACGGCGACATGGTGAATGCGTTTGCACCCGCCTCGGCCTTAAACCGCTCGAATTCGACGGGTTTAAAGCTGGCGTTGTGCAGCTCCTCCCAAACGCCCAGGAACTCGATTGTGCTGCGGTTGCGCATCCAGTTCTTTATCACGTCGTTCGGTTCGTCGCTCTTGTACCGTGCTATGTCGGTGAGCGATATGTAGTCGTCGCGCGTGCCTGTTGATGACACGCCTATCTGCACGCCAAGGGCGTTTATCTTGCCATTCACTTCCCCGGCCATTGCGCCTCCTGACGAAGGTCTTTGTCTGTCTGATACCAAGATGAATCGGGCTGCTCCGGTGCGCTTGCGCTGACGGGCGGCGTTGCCCAGTGTAGGGCAGGCGTGCCGGCAAGCTGGGTTTTCCACGAATCGACCCGATTGTTTTCAGGTTCGTTCAGATTCGGAAGGGGGGCGGCGGGTTGCGGCGCGGGTCGCAGGATCCGGCGGAGTCGCGGGGCCGCTGTTGGGCGAGGGGGGTGTCGCCGCATGTGCGTTGGGCGGGGCGCATGTGTACGGGCGTGCGGCGAGCGAGCATTGGAGCTCTTTGGGCGCAAAAAAGCCGCCCCATGACGAGGCGGCCTTTCCGTAAATGCTTTTGCCGGCGAAAACCGACGGGCGGGCGCTATGCGCGAGGCAAAACCTTACTCCAGCGCGGAGCCCTTCTTTTCCGGCAGGAAGAACATGGCGATGAACGCGACCACGTAGATGCAGGCCACGCAGCCGATGGCGAACGGGAAGCCGTTGCCGGCGGCGATGATCGGGATGACCACAGGGGCGGAAGCGCCACCGATGAAGCGGCCGGCGTTGTACAGCGCGGTTTGCGCCGTGCCGCGCATCTCGGTGGGGAACAGCTCGGCGATGAGCGTGCCGTAGCCGCCGATCATACCGTTGGCGAACATGCCCATGAAGAAGCCGCCGATCAGAAGTGCGGTCGGGTCGGTCAGCTGGCTGTAGATGACGATCATAACCGCGGCGCCGATCTGGAAGGTCCAGAAGGCGGGACGACGGCCGGCCTTGTCGGCGAGCCAGCCGAACACGGAGATGCCGATCATCATGCCGATGACGGTGACGGCGGTCCACACGCCGGTGGAGGTCAGCGACAGGCCCAGGCTGGAGTTCAGGTACTTCGGCAGCCAGGTCATGATTCCGAAGTAGCCGGCGTTCTGCACGGTGCACAGGATGATGACCAGGATGGAGAACTTGGCGCGCTCGGGCGTGCGGAACAAGTCGATGACGCTGCCCGACTTCTTGCCCTCGGCCTTATGCTGCTCGAAGATGGGCGGCTCGGGCACGGCGGCGCGGATGATGATGGCGATGACGGCCGGCACGAAGCCGACGACGAACAGGCCCTGCCAGCCGAACGCGGCGATGATGGGCGCGGAAGCCAGCGAGGCGACCAGCACGCCGATCTGGAAGCCCAGGCCCACGGCGGAGGTGGACTTGGCGCGGTTCTCGGCGCTGGAAACCTCGGAGGCGATGGCCATGCCCAGACCGAACTCGGCGCCGATGCCCAGGCCCGCGCAGAAGCGGCAGAAGGCCAGGATTTCGAAGCTGGGGGCAAAGGCGCAGCCCAGGGTGAACACGCCGAAGAAGATGACCGAGTAGGTGAGCACCTTGATGCGGCCGAACTTGTCGGCCAGCGACCCGAAGATCAGGCCGCCCAGGAAGGCGCCGGCGAGCGTGATGGACGTCAGCATGCCGGCCGTGGTGTTGTCCACGCCGAACGTTGCGATGATGCCGGACAGCGCGAAGCTGAGGATCATCAGGTCGAGGCCGTCGAGCGCGTGCCCGATGGCAGCCGAGAACACTGCTTTCCCGGCGTAGTGCTTCATTTCAGAAGCTGATTCTTTGTGGGGCATGGTAGGTGCCACCCTCCTTCGAGAAGAACTATAAACCTCGACAATAATACAGAATTGGGGATTGCAAACAAGTCTTAAACGGCATGTTTTTTCACGATGGCAACGTGGCGGCGAACGGCACGCGGCGAGGTGCCGGCGGG
>CAVBAM010000117.1:0-5257 GCA_963593315.1 Candidatus Methanomethylophilaceae archaeon
GTCGCCTTCGCCTTGTTGTTGATAAGCGCCTTGAGCTGCATGGCGTTTCTGGTCTTCACAGCAGCACCTCCATGTACCTTCTCACCTTCGGAGCCACGCCGAGCTTGTCGGCGAACGACTGGAGCTTCGGCAGGTTGCGCCCTCCCGACGAGAGGTACGACCGGAACGCCGGAGAGAGCAGCTGCAGGTCGGGCGACGACGTGCCTCGCAGCACGTCGCACAGTGTCCGCTCAGCATCGTAGGCGCGCACCGCGTTGCCGTACGGCGTCATGAGCTCGGTAAGCCCGAGGCCGTGCAGCCCTTCGGGCGACGACTTCGCAACGATGCCCTCCCTTTTCGCGGAAGACGGGTTGTAGCCCCTCGGGAAGCTCATCGTGAGCGATTCGGGCGCGGAGTCGCAAAGCTCGAGCAGGTAAAGCGCGGTGTCATGCGAGAACACGCCGCGCGCGAAGCGGTGCTGCGCCACCACGTACTCGTCCTCCCAGGTGTCGGGCGTGCAGTAAAGGCCTCGTGCGACCCTGACAAGCTCGTTGCGCTCGACCGCGTCCGCGAGATCGCGGCCCTGGATGCCGTTCTCCCTGGTCATCGACGCGGTTAGGAAACCGTTGTTCGCGGCAGCTATTTCCTCGATCGCCTTCGTTGCGTCCTCCTGATTTTTTCATGCTACAGATTTAGCCATATTGTAGCATGAATGATTCATGGCAACCGCCTGCGGCCCGGCGTGGGGACCCGGCCTTTGCCTATTCGCAGGGCAGCTCTGCGGTCTTGGACGGATCGCCGAAGTGGATCTTCTCGGTTCCCGCCTCGATTGCGGTTTCGTAGTACCAGCACTTATGCTCGATGAAGTCGAGCGTCTTTTGCAGCTCCGCCATCTGCGCCTCCACCGTCTTTTTCCGTTCGAGGAACATCCCGTAGCGCTCCTGCAGGGAGTCGTCGCCCATCTGGACCCATTCCGTGAACTGCCGGATTTCCTTGATGGACATCCCCGACTTCTTCAAGCATTCGATGACGCGCAGCATGGCGACATCGCCATCCGAGAACAGCCGGTAACCCGACTCCTTGCGCTCCAAGAACGGAAGCAGGCCCTGCTTGTCGTAGTACCTCAACGTAGCGGGAGTCAATCCCACAAGCTCTGCTGCCTGTTTGATCGTGTAAGACATGGCGATCCCTCCAATGCGGAAAACCGATTTTGGTTATTGACCTTAACCTTAAGGTTAAGGTTACCGTGATACCAGCAACACGTCAACGTTTGCTCGAAAAAGGAGAAGCCTATGAGCTACACATGGAACCTGCCCACAAAGGTGCAGTTCGGTCCTGGCAAAGTCAAAGAGCTGGCTAATGAAGAAATGCCCGGCAAGAAAGCGCTACTGGTCATTTCTTGCGGCAAGTCGGTGCGCAAGAACGGCGCGCTGGCCGCCGTCGAGCAAGGGCTGACCGCGGCCGGAGCCGCTTACGTCATCTTCGACAAGATCCAGCCAAACCCGCTGGAACCGACGATCATGGAGGGCGTGAAGTGCGCCCGTGAAAACAGCTGCGACTTCGTGGTGGGCCTAGGCGGCGGAAGCGTTTTGGACTCCGCCACCATCATCTCGGCCATCGCTGCGCAGAAAGAGGGCCGTGTTTGGGATTACGTGCAAGGCGGCACCGGCGGCGCAAGGCCGCTTGCGGAAAAGCCGCTTCCCTACATCGCGATCACCACCAGCGCGGGAACCGGCAGCGAGGTCGATTGCTGGGGCGTCGTCACCAACCCCGCCACGCACGAGAAGATCGGCTTCCAGGGCGGCTACCCCGAGCTGGCCATAGTCGACCCCGAGCTCATGCTCACCGTCCCGCCCGCCTTCACGGCCTACCAGGGCTTCGACGCCCTGTTCCACAGCGTCGAGGGCTATCTCTCCGCGTTCTGCAACGAGGCGGCCGAGATGGTCGAGCTGGCCGCCATACGCAACATCGCCCGCTACCTGCCGCGCGCCGTCCGCAACGGCGGCGATCTCGAAGCGCGCACGAAGGTCGCGTTCGCGAACACCATGAGCGGATACTCCATGGAGGTCTGCTCCTGCGTGAGCCAGCATGCCATGGAGCACGCGCTTTCCGGCCACCACCAGGAGCTTCCGCACGGCGCCGGCCTCATCATGATCTCGCGAGCTTACTTCGGGCGCTGGATCGAAGAGCACGTCTGCGACGAGCGCTTCGTCGAGCTTGCCCGCGCCATGGGCCGCCCCGACGCTCAGACCCCGCAAGCTTTTCTCGATGCACTCGATAGCCTCATGGAAGCCTGCGGCGTGGCCGACCTGCGCATGAGCGACTACGGCATTGCGCCGGAGGAGTTCCCGGAAATGGCGGCCGGCGCCAAAGCGACCATGGGCGTGCTGTTCGCCTGCGATCGCTTCGAGCTGTCCGACGAGGACGTGGTGTCCATCTACGAGAGTTCCTACCAGTAGCACGAACCCTTCAGCGTGGACGACCGCGCCATAGGGGTATTGGGAATGCGCATGAGAAAGGCCGAACATGAGCAGCAATCTTACACGCAGACACTTTATCGTAGCCGCAGGAATCGGCGCCGGCTCCTTGCTTGCCGGCTGCCGAAACGCTGAGCAGGGCAGCGGAGTGGCCGCGGACACCCGGGAGAACGGCAACGTCACGACGACCGGGGAGCTCCCCGCTGCCGCAACTGAGGCCGCCCTCGAGCACCAAACCCAGGACAGCACGGCGCCCGCCGTCTACATCACCCGCGAAATCAGCTCGGACGGGCTTCTCGCCGCATACGCCGCCTTAGGACGCGAACTTCCCGGGAAGGTGGGGGTGAAGCTGCACACCGGCGAGGGCGCCAACTCCAATTACTTGCGCCCAAACCTGGTCGCCGCGCTGGTAGACGAAGTGGGCGGCACCATCGTCGAGACCATGACGGCCTATCCGGGTTCGCGAAGCACGGCCGCCGGCAGCCTTAGAACCGCCCAGGAGCACGGCTTTACCGAGATAGCCGACGTCGACATCATGGACTCCGAGGGCACCATGAGCATCCCCGTTGCAGGCGGGGCGCACCTTACCGAAGACATGGTAGGGTCGCACTTCGCCGATTACGACTCCTACCTCGTGCTTTCCCACTTCAAAGGACACGGCATGGCGGGGTTCGGCGGCGCGCTCAAGAACATCTCCATCGGCTTCGCGGCCGCAAGAGGCAAAAGCCTCATCCACTCAGGCGGGGCCGAGACCACAGGCTTTGGCTGGGGAGTTCCCGCCAGCATCTTTTTGGAGAGCCTGGCCGAGGCAGCTAAAGCCGTCTCGAACCATATGGGCGACAACATCCTCTACGTCAACGTGATGAACCGCCTCTCGATCGCGTGCGACTGCGAGGCCGACCCCGACGAGCCCGATATGGCCGACATCGGAATCCTCGCAAGCACCGACCCCGTAGCCCTCGATCAAGCCTGCGTCGACCTTGTCTACGCGGCGACCGACGGCGCGTCACTGGTCCATCGCATCGAGGAGCGCCAAGGGGTTATCCAGCTCGAACATGCGGCGGAAATCGGCGTGGGAAGTCGCGCCTACCGGCTCGTGCCCATCGACGCTTAGCGCAGCACAGGCCCAAGCAGTAAGAAAACCTTCTCGCCGAAAAGGAAACGGAAATGAGGACATCCCGAATCAAGACCGGTCTCGCCTGCGTGGCGCTGACCTCATGTATGGCGCTGGCAGCGTGCTCGACGGCCCCGACGACGAGTGAGGACGCCGCGCCTGCGGCGGATGAGGCACCCCAACCGACGGAGACGACGGTCGAGAACGCAGCACCCCAAGCAGGCCCTTCCCCGCAAGAAGCCGAATCGAGCATCGACGAGGCCGCGATGAGAGATGTCTCCCTTTCCGCCGTGCCCGAGGGCTACTACGGCGAAGCCGAGCACCAGGGCTCGCTCGAGTCTTTCGCGTACGGCACGCGCGATTACGCCGGCAGCGGCGGCTCCGTCGAACGCGAGGCCACGGTGTATCTGCCCTACGGCTACAACCCGGACGACTCCGGCACCAAATACGACATCCTCTATCTGCAGCACGGTGCCTATGGAGACGAGCGCACCTGGATGTACGAGTATGGCGATAGGTTCAAGAACATGATCGACCACATGATCGAGGACGGCGCCATCCCGCCGTTGATCATCGTCATGCCCTACCTACCTCCCGGAAGCCAGTGGTATCACGACACGACGCCCATCTTCTATTCGGACGAAGTGAAAAACGACCTCATGCCCGCCGTAGAGGCGCATTACCGCACGTATGCGGAAGACGTCAGCGATGCGGGGTTCGAGTCGTCGCGCTCCCACCGCGCCTTCGGAGGATTTTCAGCCGGCGGCACGACGACGTGGCGCGTTTTTCTGGAAGGGCTGGACCGCTTCGAGTACTTCTTGCCCATGAGCGGCGGTCTGACCTTGGGCGGCAACGGATCCACCGACGACGAGGACGCTTCCGCGCTTGCCGCGGCCGCGATTGCCTCCGGCCACGGCAAGCGCGACTACTACGTGTTCGCGGCGACGGGCACGCAGGATGTCGCCTATCAGGGCCTGTCGGCGCAGATTGAGCGGATGAAATCACTCGATGATGCCTTCGATTTCACCGAAGCCGGCTTCGCTGAGGGCAACCTGATGTACTACACCGTCGAGGGCAACCGGCACGACTACCCATACACTTACGAGTATGTCTACAACGGTCTGCGCTGCCTGTTCTCGGGGGCAACGACGATGCCAGTGGCGCCGTGACCCACCGTGACCCACGGATACGCCCCGCCCCGCCCCGAAAACCGTGACCCAGATTTGACCGCATGGGCGCACCAGATTTCGTGATACTCAGTGCAAATAGGACAAACTGGAGCGAACTGGGGATACTTTTTAGCCGTTGAGTGAGAATAGAGTTATGGATACATTTTTTAATAATCCATAAAAAAGCACACCCATAATTGACACAATTGAGCCCTTGAGAAAGCTGCTCGATCAGCGCTGATGAAAGAGGGATTGCGGGTAGCGCAGATAACCCCGGACGTTATGGGAGCTTGCTGTTTGAAGCCAAGGCTCGCCGCTGCCCGGGGTGTTTCTGCTTCCATTCCATTTTTCGATGCTCGAAGCATGCCTCCGATTTCCCTGCACGACGAACGCTTCTTGCGGAATGACGCCTACCATGGTTCCGCTTACCTTCACGAGGAAAGACCTTTGGATCAGCGATCAGAGCATTGATAATTTGCGCAAGCTGCGCGATATCCACGTTACTTGCTCACGACCGA
>CAVBAM010000118.1:0-5189 GCA_963593315.1 Candidatus Methanomethylophilaceae archaeon
GCGGAGCGGTTCGGGTCGTACTCGATGGTAGCGACCTTCGCAGGCACGTTGTCCTTGTTGCGCTTGAAGTCGATGATGCGGTAACGACGCTTCACGCCGCCGCCCTGATGACGGACGGTGATGTGACCGTGGTTGTTGCGACCGGCCTTCTTGTTCAGCGGCGCAAGCAGGGACTTCTCCGGCTTGTCGCAGGTGATTTCGGCCTTGTCCGAAACCGTTTGGAAGCGACGACCGGGGCTAGTCGGCCTGTACTGTTTGACTCCCATTTCAAACCTTTCCATCTGGATTCCCGCTCGCATGCCTCACCATGCACCGGAAACCCTTCCTACATAACGGTGGGTTGGCGATTGCCTGAGAGCCCTCGTTTGAGGCCGAAAGCTCCGACGCCGTCAATCCACGCGCCCGGGTGTATCCATATGTCACCAGACGCAACTGGACATTATACGTGCCGAAAATAAGAGCTTCAAGAAGTATTTCGCCAATCGAAAAGCGCCCACAACCTGCACACAAGCTGGTGAATTAAGGCGGGGCGGGGCGTTTTCACCAGCGCAGCGTCGCCTTGAGACGGTCGGGGTTGAGCAGCAAGTCGAGCGCGTCAAGCGGGGTTGTCGTCACGACGTCGGCGTGCGCGAGCAAGCCCGCCCAAGCCCCTTCCCCACCGACGACGGCGATGGAAAGGTCGGCCACGTCGAACATGGCGGCGTCGTTGAAGCCGTTGCCGATGCATGCCACGCCGCCGGAAAGTCCCTCGACAATCGCGCGCTTCTGCACCGCGGCGGCACCCGACGGGAACGTCTCGAGCTGCGCGCGCGTTCCCGCGCATTCCCGCGCGGCGGTCCCGAAGGTGTCGGCGGTGAGCACATGCACCTCGGCGAGCGCGGAGAGGGCCAGCAGGCGCTCGGCGACGCCGGGCACAAGCGCGCCATCGAGCGCGATGGTGCCGTTGAAATCCAGCGCGACATGGGCGATGGAGAGCGCCTCGCGCCCGGGGATTTCGATTTCGATCATAAAAGATCGCCTCCATAGAGCGGCGCGAGCACGTCTTCGCGCCTTTGCTCGAACAGCTCGTCCGCCTTGCCCGCCCAGGCCACGCGGCCCGCATCGAGGCAGACGACCTCGTCGGCGATGCGGCGCGCCTGCGCGAGATTGTGCGTGACCACCACGATCGCGCACGTTTTCGCCACTTCGGAAAGAACGCCCTCAATGACCTTCGTCGATGCCACGTCGAGCGCGCTGCAAGGCTCATCGAGCAGCAGCACATCGGGATTCACGGCAAGGGCGCGCGCGATGCACAGGCGCTGCTGCTGGCCGCCCGACAGCGCAAGCGCGCTGCGGCGCACATCGCCGGAAAGCTCATCGAGCAGCCCCACGCGATCAAGCTGTTCGCGCACGATGCCCGCGAGCTCATCGCGACGGCGCATGCCCCGATACCGCAGCGCATAGGTGATGTTGCGCTCGACGGAGAACGGCAGCGGCGCGGGCTTCTGCATCACCATGCCGATGCGGGCACGCACCTCGTCGGCGGGCATCTCGGCGATCGAGATCCCAGATAGGGAGACGTCGCCCTCCCATCGCGCGCCTTCGACAAGTTCGATCGTGCGGTTCAAGCAGGAAAGCAGCGTCGACTTGCCGCATCCGGAAGGGCCGATCACCGCCGTGATCGTGCGGTCGAAAACGTCGAGGTCGTCGATATCGAGCACCTGGCGGGCGCCGTAGCACGCGCGAAGCCCGCGCGCCGATAGCACGCACGGGTTTTCCTTCTCCGCCCTAGACGGGCGCGCTGCGCTCCCTTTTATGATCTCATCCATCTTCTTTTCCTCACGAAAGCATAGGCATTTACCGCGATGTTGCACACGAGCACAATGACCATCAGAACGAACGCGGTGGCGTAGACCTGCGGGATGGTATTGCCCTGCGCGAGCATCAAATACAGATGTAGCGGCAAGGACATGGCGGGGCTGTCCAAGCCACTCGGCACAGGAGCGAACGCCACGCCGCCCGTGAAGATGAGCGGGGCCGCGGCGCCGAGCGCGTACAGGCCGCCGAGCACCACCGCGCCGAGCACCTCGCCGGCGCAATACGGCCACACGAGCTTGCGCAGCGCATGCATGCGCGACACGCCCAGGCAGGCCGATGCGTGCAGCAAGTCGGCGGGAAATTCGCGGAAGGCCTTCTCGGCACGTACCTCGATGAAGGGGATGATCATGAGCGCGAGTGCAACGCCGCCGGCGAGCACGCAGCGCCCCAGCCCCGCATCGCGCACGAGCACGGCGTACGCGAACAGGCCCATGACGATGGACGGTGCGCCCGCGGCGACCGAGATGATACGCCCCACCGCATGCGCAAGCCACGCGCGACGAGCCAGGAAGACGCGCCAGGCGGCCACCGAAACCGCCAGCGGGGCGGCGATGGCGAGCGCGCAGCCGGTGAACCACGCGCTGCCCACGATAGCCGGGAAGATGCCGCCCTCACTACCCAGCACGGCCCCACTCGGCGATTCGGTGAGGAATTCCCAGGAAATGCAGCCGGCACCTTGCCAGAACACGAAGCCGAACAGAAAGGCGATGACGCCGGCAACGACTGCAAAGCCGCAAATAGCCCAGGCGCGCACGAAGGCGCCGCCTGCCCGGCCAAGCACCCATGACCCCCCGCGCACGCCGCGGTGCGCGACGCGGCGAGCCAGATAACCCTGCAGAAGCGCCGAGACGACGTCGATCGCAAGCACGAGCGCGAGCAGGACGAATCCCGCCGCGAACAGCGCGTGCATATGCGTGCTGCCGGCCTCGGCCGTGCCCATTTCAAGCGCGATGAGCGACGCGATGGTTTCGCTTTTCCCCAGAAGCTGCGGAAAGAGGTTGGCATTGCCGACGACCATCATCACGGCCATGGTCTCGCCCGCGGCCCGGGCAAGCGCCATCATGACGCTCGGCCAGAGCATGCGGGCCGACACGGGAAGCACCACGGCGTAGACGGCGTACCACTTCCCCACCCCCAAGGCAAGTGAGGGCGCAAGGTAGCGATCACGCACGGAAACCATGGACTCGGTCATCGTGGAGACCATGAAGGGCACAACCATGACCGCAAGCACAATGCCCGCTGCGAGCACGCAGTTACCGCTCGGCACGCCGGCTTTAAGAAAAGCGGGCACCACGACGGTCAGGCCGATGAAGCCGTAGACGACCGAGGGGATGCCGGCAAGCAGGTCGATGAAGCTGCACAGCACGCCGCGGGCGCGGGGCGGAACGGAGCATGACAGGAACAGCGCGGCGCTCACGGAGACAACGAGGGCAAGTACCAGGGCGAGCGCCGATACCGCGAACGTCGCCGCGACGAAGTTCGCGATACCGAAGCTCGCGCCCGATCCGGTGAAGTCGATTGGCACCCAATCGCTTCCGAAAAGGAAGGCGCCAACGCCCACCTCGTCGGCGATGGGAGCGGCCTTAAGGGCAACGGTCACCAGCACGGATGCCAACGCCGCGACCGCCACGGCGACGAGCAGGACGATCGCGCCGCAACGCAGGCGATCCGCCCACACAACGTGCGGGCGGATCGCCTGAAAATCACCTGTTGGAAAACGCTTCACCGTGGCTGCGCGCTATTTCGCAGTGAACGAGGGAATGTAGCCGTTGGCGGTGATGGCCTTGATGCCGGCATCGGAGAAGACGTAGTTGATGAACGCCTGCTCGGAAGCGGTGGGCTCGCCCTTGCCCACGAACATGACGGGTCGCTGGATCTTGTAGTCGCCGGAAACGATGTTGGCCTCGGTGGCCTCGACGCCGTCGACCTTCATGGCGACGAGCTTGGTGCCGTTGGCGTTGGCCTTGTTGTAGGCACCGAAGCCGGCGTAACCGATGGCCCACTGGTCGTTGGCGATGTTGGTGGCAAGCTCGGTCATGGAGGCGGACTGCGTGGCGGAATCGGTCACCTTCGCGTCACCCATGACGGACTTCTGGAACACCTCGTAGGCGCCACCGGACAGGTCACGGATGTAGACCTGGATCTTCTCGGACGGCAGAGAGGAGTCAACCTGGTCCCACGTGGTGATCTCGCCGGCGAAGATCTTCTTGATGGTATCGGTGGACATGTTGTCCATGGTGGACACGATCGGGTTGCTGGCGTTGACGGAAACGGTCAGCGCGTCCTTGGCAACCTCGTACTCCTTGTAGTCGCCGAGCTTTTCCTTCTCGGAATCCTTCAGCGTGCGGGCGACCATGCCGAAATCGCAAGTGCCCTCTTCAAGCGCGCTCACGCCCACGCCCGAGCCGCCGGGCGCCACGTAGATGGAGATGTTCTTCTCGGGGAAGGACGAATCGACCTTGTTCCACTTCTCGTATTCGTCGGTGAACGACGAGGCGAGCGAGGAGATGATCGGGTACAGCGACGTCGAGCCGCAGAACATGATGCTGGACTGGAAGTCGCTTTCGGTCTGCGTGGTGGACTGCTTGTCGGACGTGGTCGTCGTCGAAGAGCTGTTCGACGAGCAACCGGCGAGCAGGCCGCAACCGAGCGCGGCCGCGAGCACGGCCGCGAGGGCGGCGCGCCCGAAACGATGGTGTTGCTTCTTGTTGGACATAGGGTCTCCCTCCCTGGTTCGGGCAAATCGAATACGCAAGCCAACTGCCCAACGGGGGTATGGCGCATATGATTTGCAGAAAAGACGCGGCATGACGCCGCAAACGCGAAAAGCCGAGCGAAAGCCCGAATGAGGCTTGCAGAAATCGCTTTACGTGGCTCTTACAGGGTGGGAATACTAGAAGCGCCCGAGCTGTTTGTCAATGGACAGCTCGGGCGCAAATGCCGCAAATGGCGGTAAAACACCATTCTGTGGCGAGTATAAAGCTGCGCTTAATCGAGATGGAACGCGCAGGGAAGGTCGACGCTCACCGGGGAGTTGTCGGGATTGGTCTCCATGACCGAGGCCATGAACTCCCACCACTTCTGGCAGATATCGGTTTGGGCGGACTTGGCGTAGTGCTCCGGGTCGTCAAGCTCGATGTAGCCGAACAGGATGTTGGTCTCCTCGTCGATGAAGATGGAGTAGTTATGCCCGCCGTATTCGTGCAGCATGTCCGCCATTTCCGGCCACAGCTCGTTGTGGCGACGCTCGTACTCCTCGGCGAAGCCCGGATAGAGCTTCATCTTGAAGCCGTTGATGGTGCGTCCGTCGGCGGTTTTGCGAATGGTCATGG